>JAHIVM010000158.1 GCA_018816665.1 Candidatus Zixiibacteriota bacterium | reverse complement strand
GCAGTTGACATTCTGCAGGGAACTTTATACCTTCTGGTGGTTTATACAGACGAAAGGAGTTCGATTTATAGTACTACGGCTAACTAACTTGTGTTAGTGACGGAAAAACTGAATAGAGGTGTCTTTTAGACACGGCCCCTGACCGTAAGTAGTATAAGTCAACTCGGTGCATGGGCCGGGGTAATCCCGGTTTATGAAAAATCGCTTGTGTACATCATTGCTTGTTTGTCTGCTGGTCTCCCTGACAGTTGTATCCGCAGAAGCCGTCGTTGACGGAGTGCTTATACGTACGTCGAGCATTGACGGTTTCACCGCCTCCATTCAGATTCCCTCCCGGCTTGACAATGTCGAACGCGACAGCGACAGGCCGTCTCATGTGGTCGGCATTGTCGTTCCGCCCGGGGCAGCGGCCCGGCTGACGTCGGTGTCCGGCGGGGAACTACGCCCGCTATCCGGCGATGTGGATGTTACCCCGACCGGGCCGGATCTTTCTCTTGCCACACTGTCACCGGTGCGGATGATCCGCGGTCGTCAGATCGCCTATGTCGTTATCCATCCGGTTACTAGTGGCGGCATCTACTCAGAGGTTGAAGTCGCGGTAGAGTTCGTCCATGCCGGACGGCAACCCGCGACAGAAACCTATGATGATCCCGGCTTCGACCGGATATTCGCCTCGAGTATAGCCAACTGGGATGTCGCCCGTACCTGGGGGATGCAGCGCCGCTCGAGCACGACCGCGATGCCTGCGGCGGCGGCTGATCGGCCCCAGGCGGAGCGTTGGTACAAGGTTTCCGTGGCGTCCTCAGGGATACATCGCATCACTGGATCGATGCTGGCAAGTGCGGGCATCAATCTCACCGGTCTGGCTTCGAGTTCAATTCGAATGTTCAGCGGTGGTGGTTTGCAGGTGCCCTTGGACAATCTGGAAGCTCGACCGGAGTTCCGCGAGATTGCGCTCACGTTCGCCGATGGCGGCGACGGCGTGTTTGGGGCCGCAGACGAGTTCGCATTCTACGGCGAAGCGGTTGATCGATGGGTGTACCAGGCCGGCCAGGCTCCGGTGTACGTCAACAATCCTTACGAGACAATCAATACCTACTGGCTGGCGGTGGCGGGAAGTTTCCCCAACCCGGCCCTTCGGATGGGCTCCGTCGACGGCACCCCGACCGGCTCCGCCGACACGACCATCACGAGTTTCTGGTCGCAGGTCCGGGTTGAACAGGACAATATTCTGGCCCGGGCATATGACAACCGGGTGTATGACTACTATGACTGGTTCTGGACCGACGTCCAGAATCACAGCGTGTATGCAGCAACCCCCGGAGCCGTGACCGGTGACTCCTGCCGTGTCTTCGTCGATGCTCATACGGGCGGTGAGATCAACCTGACAGTCAACGGCGTTACCGCCGAACAGGGCTTCTGCAGCAGCGAGAACTGTCAGTTTACCACGCGGGCCCTGCTGAGTGGAGTCTCGGAACTCAACCAATTCGCCATGAGCATGCGGCCGATAAATGTCACAGACGGCGTGGCGCCATACTTCAACTACCTGAATCTATCGTATCATCGGCAAATGTTGCCGGTGGACGACATCCTTGATATCACGCTGGGCGACGGCACCGGTGGCACTGCTGAGGTGCGAATCGTTGACAACTTTGCTTCCGAGCAGCCCATGGTGTTGAATCTGGACGACCCGTTGGTTCCGGTCGAAATCTATAATGCGCAACGATCCGGCGGTTCGTTGACGTTTGATGTCGACTTCTCTGCGACCGGTCCCAATCGCTACTATTGCGCGTCAGTCGACAATATTCAGACGCCGGTTTCCATCGTGGAAGCAGAATTCACGGACTTGAGATCCACGCCGGCGCAGACAGATCTGATAGTTGTCGCCGCCCGGCCGTTCGTTGCCTATCTCGATGAGTACCTTGAGTATCGTCGCGGCCAGGGACACGCCATACAGGTTGCCGTAGTCGATGACATTATGGACAATTTCTCGCACGGTCTGTACGATCCGTTTGCGATCAGGGATTTCCTGAAGTTTGCCTACGAAACGTATCCCGGTACGCCACCGTCGGGGGTGCTCTTTGTCGGCGATGCCAACTACGATTTCCTGAATCATCTGGGGCTCGACGTTCCCAACTATGTGCCGATGGCGATTCGCCCCAACGACCGCTCGTATTCCGATGACAACTACGTGTACTTCGGCAATTTCGGGATACTCGATTCAGACACGACTTTTGATACAACTGCTGCTACCTGGGATCGTGGATTCGACATGATGGCCGCTCGCTGGCCGGTCGTGTCCCGGCAGGATATCGACGTCATAGTCAACAAAATCAAACAGTATGAATCGGTTCAGGGACACGGCTCCTGGCGGACCGAGGTCTGTCTGGTGGCCGATGATGAACACAGTGGCGAGGACTCCCATACGGAAATCATCCACGCCCGCGACACCGAGCGCCTGCAGGCAGATTATATCCCTCCGCACTTCATGCGCAACAAAATCTATTCATGGGATTACCCGCTGGTGAATCGGGAAAAACCGGATGTCAATACGGCCGTTGTAAAATCGTTCAATGATGGCTCCCTGCTGATCAACTATGTCGGCCATGGGAATCCCGATGTCTGGGCGCACGAACACATTTTTGACCGTTCCTCAGATCTGCCCAGGTTGTCCAACGCAGGCCGTCTGCCGCTGGTATATG
>JAHIVM010000157.1 GCA_018816665.1 Candidatus Zixiibacteriota bacterium | reverse complement strand
CTTAGAAGTCTGCGCCCAGCGAGAAGTATGCCTTCGGGTGGGCCGACACTTTGTCCCAGTTGGTGTCCCAGGCGAGGTCGTATCGCAGCAGGGCGAACCCGAACAGGTTCATACGCATGCCCCAGCCAAAGCCGGTCTTGATGTTCTCATTGGTGACCTTGTCACCGTCCCAGGCCGCTCCAACATCGAGGAATACCGCCCCGACCACGTTGCCGAGAATCAATGGCAGCGGGTACTTCATGGCAAAATACTGAATCATGGGGAAGCGGAATTCGACATTGAGCAGGCCGTAACGATCCCCCGATAGATCGTAATACTTTTGTCCGCGAAGCGGCGTGACAACATCGGCGAAGTACAGGTTTTCAACCTCGTAAACAGTCGGGTCAAGGGTCCGGGAACCGACCCAGTTGGTGGTGCCCCCCAGGAAGTACCGCTTGGGGGTAGCGCCGAATGAGGCGCCACCCGAGAGACGGAAGGCCAGCGAGAATGTTTTGGCAAAGTGCCAGTAATTGCGGAAGTCGCCGCCGAACGAGTAGAACGAGACGTCGTCGTTATCAAACAAGTTCACGCCGCCATCGAAGGCCAGCTTGAACCGTCGCCCGTTGACCGGTCCGGTGTAACCCCAGAGCACGTTGTCGAAAACCCAGGCGCTGGACAGCGTGGTGACCTTGGAGTTTCGCTTGAAGTTCTCGGCGAGCGGGTTACGGTCGTGATATTTGCGATCGATAAAGAACTGCGCGACGGACATCTCCAGCCGACTGTAGGTTGAGAACGGTCGACGGGCGAAGCCCTGAACACCGTAGAATCTATCGGAGAAAAGAGAGTCATAGGTATCGACATAAAAATTCTTCGTATGGAAAAAGCCCGCGCCCAGACTGGTTCGCCGCTTGTTGTTGAAGTAGTACGCCTGGATATAGGACTGATCGATGCTGTTGACAAGGTCCGTGGCAATAATGATTTGATGGTTGCCAAGGTAATCCGAAAAGACGAAGTAGGTCTGGCCGCGCAGTCCAAAAAACGTATCATAAGCGAAGCCGCCGCCGACAAAGTCCGGTGTGAACTTGACTTTGTACTTCCTGATATCGTACTCACCGCTGGGAAGCAACGGTGGGATGGAGTCAAACAGGGCCGGTTCCTCGGCCGCGACTGCAAACAGGCTGTCCCCCGGAATCTCCAGCAGGACGGAATCCAGGGCCGCCTCATTGCTGGAACTTACGAATACGTACTCATCGTCGTAGATACCGGTCCCGACCACCGTGGCCGAGTCCGACTCCGCTTTGGTGCTGTCTGCCGCCGGTGCTTCACCGGTTGCAGTCGAATCGACTGCAGCCAACGTTGTATCCGTGACCGTTTCAGGCATAACCGCCGCTGAATCCGTAGTCACCGCGGCGGTCAGGCTGTCCGCAGTGCCCTCGTCTGCCTCGGTGTCGACCGTGACGTCATGGGTCGGTTCCGGAAGATCATCGTCGGGTGTAATCGCGGCGATTTCGACGGCAGTGCTGTCGGTTGCGGCTGCAACTTCGGTGGTGTCATCGGAAACGGCGGGCGACGTTTCGGCCTGCCGGCGCGCCTCGCGGTCGGCTTTCGCCACCGGTGCGCGGGCGGAGTCCTCCGTATTCAGCAGATCATAAATACCCAGAGCGTAGTCGGTTTTGGCCAGGACACCGTTGTCTCCCCGGGGCAGCAACTCCTTCAACAGGAAGATATCGAAGGCTCCCTGGTTGAATGCGGAGTAGGCGATTTTGTCACCGTCGGGCGACCACGAAATCGACCGCACACCGGTCAGGATATCCGTGACGGCGTAATTGTTCAGGGTGTCCAGATGCCCGATGTAGATATTGTCGATGCCGTTGCGGTTGGAGATGAAGGCAACCCGTCGGCCATCGGGGGCAACAATCGGGAAACGATTCTGTCCCGGGCCGACCAGAACCGGCTCGATCCGCTTGGTTGCCAGGTCGGTACGGAAGAGGTTGTACGCGCCGTATGAAAAGTCACCGGGCATGATGACACCGGGAGAACTGACGTAGGTTGCATTGTCGCCGTCGATACCGGGGCCTTCCGGATGCGGGCGATCCGAGGAAAACACCAGGTCCATGGAATTGGGCAGCCAGCTCGGTTCCATGTCATCGAAACGATCATCGGTGACCTGCACGATTTCTTCGGTGTCGATGTAGTACACAAAAATATCGCGCTTGTGGTTGTCGAGCGCCGAGAAGGCAATCATAGTGCCGTCGGGCGACCAGCGCGGTGACACGATATTGTAGTAGTCCAGGCGGTGTTTCAGGTAGATGTCATCATCTTCGATATTGTACAGGAAGATGGCTTCCTGTCCTTTGGACTTGGCCACGAAGGCCAGGTTACGGCCATCGGGCGAAAACGAAATCCCTGATACATAGGAGTGGAGCGATTCCAGATCACCCGAGCGGGCGGAGCGCACCAGCCGTTTCAGACGTTTGCCGTCGGCCGCCGCGATCAAAACGATTTCCGTATAATCTGATTTATCGGTGAAGATGGCGATTTTGTCGCCGTCGGGTGAAAACACCGGCTTTTCGTTGAAATACGAACCGTCCTTGCGGGCGTTCGTCAGCTTTTTGCTGAACTCCTCGGGTTCCTTGCGTTCGGCGATAGCTGGCCAGTAGCGGCGTTTCATTTCCTTGACGAAGTCCTTGTAGAGCTGCTCTTCTTTGATGCCTATGGTCAACTCAAGGGCTTTGTCCATGGTGAGATGGACTTTTCCTTTTTTGAATATCTCGCCGAGTTTGTCCTCGCCGTACTTGTCGGCTATGTATTTGATCATGGCCTGACCCTGCTTGTAGGCGAGGAATCCGCCCAGGTACAGGGGAGGGGTCAGGTAGCCGTTGATGGTAGCGTCGCGGACATACATATCGGCCTGGTAGTCCCAGCCGTGACGCGAGGAGTATTCGGCAAAGCCCTCGGCCAGCCACAGCGGCATATTGAAAAAGCGCTGGCGGGAGATCAACGAACTGACATTGTTGCCAAACAGCAGATCATAGGTCATCGCGTGCGTCAACTCGTGGTGGAGCACGTGACGGAAGTCCTCGTAGGAGCCGTCGAAAGGTATCACGACGCGATTTTTGAATACCTCTGTGAAACCGCCCACGCCCTCGGGGAGAAGAGATGAGATAATATTGGTCTGCTGGAAGTCATTATGCGAATTGTAGACAAAAACGGGTACCCGGCGCTGGAGTTTGTAATTCAGCTCATGGGAGATTTCAACATAGGATGACTCCATGACGGCGGCGCAGAACTTGGCGGTGGGGTAG
>JAHIVM010000156.1 GCA_018816665.1 Candidatus Zixiibacteriota bacterium | reverse complement strand
CCCGAAACCTGTTTGGCATCATGCAGGAGAATCCGCAACTGGCCCGTGACGGCATTAATTTGCGGCGCATCGGCCAGCAGATAATCGAATTGCTCGGCGGCAAACGAATCCATCCGTCATGGGTGGTTCCGGGCGGAGTAAACGCTCCCCTGCAGACCGATCATCGCGACCGGATTCTGGACATGCTGCCCGAGGCATTCAAGATCGCGCGCCGTACGGTCTCCTGGTTTGAATCCGTGCTGGATAAGTTCCCGGCCGAAATTGCGACCTTTGGCAATTTCCCCAGCCTGTTTCTGGGGCTCGTTGACAAGAAGGGTAATCTCGAGCACTACGACGGCAACCTGCGGATAATGGATTCGGCCGGGAATATTATCGTTGATCAGCACGACACCCTGGACTACCAGGCCCTGGTGGCGGAGGCGGTTGAACCCTGGTCGTTCATGAAGTTTCCGTACTACAAAAACATGGGATACCCTCAGGGCATGTACCGCGTGGGACCGCTGGCGCGGCTCAATATCGTTGATGCCTGCGGTACCATGTTTGCCGATGAGGAACTCAAGAAATTCAGAGCCTCATCCGACGGTCCCGTGCTGAGTTCATTTCACTATCACTGGGCCCGGTTGATAGAGATCCTGTTTGCCATTGAACGAACCGAAGAACTGCTTAGCGATCCGGAAATTCTGTCCAAACACGTTCGGGCGCGGGCTCATCCCAACAGTTTCGACGGTATCGGTGTCACCGAGGCCCCGCGCGGGACGCTGATTCATCACTACAAAATCGATGAACAGGGGCTGGTGACGTGGGCCGACCATATTATTGCGACCGGTCACAACAATCTGGCGATGAACCGGGCCATCCTTCAGGTAGCCAAGAATTTTGTGGATGGCAACAATCTGCAGGAGGGCATGCTGAACCGCGTCGAAGCGGTTATCAGGGCCTTTGATCCCTGCCTGTCCTGCTCGACTCACGCAACCGGTCAGATGTTGCTGAATATTGAGCTCCGGTCGTCCGACGGTCAGATCGTGGATCGCCTGCAACGCAATTGACGGGGTGACTGAATGCCGCGCGTGCTCATTATAGGTCTCGGTAATTCTCTACGTCGTGATGATCGAGTCGGGGAAGAGGTCGTCCGCCGGATCGAGGCACACTACCGGGACAGTTCAGACGTTGAGGCTTTTCACTGCCACCAGCCGACCCCGGAACTGTCTGAGCAGATGTCTCGTTTTGAAACAGTTGTATTCGTGGATGCCGGCATCGGTAGAGACGCGGGCGTCGTGAATTGCCAACAACTGTCTCCGGCGGCCTCCGGACGAACATCGTCTCACATCCTGACCCCGGCCCAGCTGCTCGCTCTAACGCACCAGCTGTACGGGAAAAAACCCTTGTCCTATGGGGTTACCATAGGTGGGCAATCGTTCGATCTCGGGGAAAACATGACTCCGGTCGTTGCTGCTGCCGTCGATACGGCCGTGGATGTCGTCCGCGGACTGGTCACCGATCGGGCGACTGCTGCGCTCTCTGAGGGGCCCACCTCAGCGCTCGACTGCTAGCTCCTGTCACAAATCGACACTCCGGTTCTCCGGATAATACTCCTGCTTGTCCGTCATTTTCGCCGCCTGGGGTTGAGAAAGTTGTCTTTTTGTCGAAAACAGGTAGTACGAACGTGACTGAGAGGCGATACGAAACTGGCGACGGCCGAACGGATGCGACTGATGCCGGAAGGGCCCTTAGGAGTTGATGTCGTCTCAGGTACAGCAAAAGTGGGGTAGAACGGGTATGGAGAATCACAGCGGTTCTCCAGAACAACACTGAGTGAGTCCCTGCGAAACAGCGTGGTGAACGTGATTCTGATCCGCCTGAGCCATTGTGCGCCGGCCTCCCACGGCCGAAGTCGCACACCGGGGGCGAGGTTGGTTTCAGCAGAGTCGCGCCGCTTTTCCGCTGACTCACAAAGGGAGGCTTTTTGTCATGCGATGGAGCAACTTTAAAATCGGTACAAAACTCTATATTGGGTTTGGCATTGTGGTTATGCTGGCTTTGGCTGTGGGGTGGGCCGGATACGATGGTCTGCACAGCGTGTCCAGGAGCGCGAAGAATGAAGCCGATGCCAACCAGTTGGTGAAGTGGGCCAAGGATATGGGAGCGGCGCGGGCTCGATTCCACCAGTCTCACGACAAGAAGGAGTACGAGTTTGTTCAGGCGACAACGGCACAAATGCTTGCCCGTACCGAGGAGATGAAGGCCCGTTTCCAGGATCAGGCTGATGTGGCCCTTGCCAATCAGATACGCCAGGAATGCCAGAACTACCTCGCGGCCTGGGATCGCTGGGTACAGTCTGCCGATGAAGCCGCGACCAAAATGGTCGACATCACGGCCGATGCCAATCTGGCTGAGCCGCAATTTTATGCCCTGAAAGACCGCTATTGGGCTGCTGTTACCTCAAACACCGGCGCGATATCGCAGGCCGATCTGCAAAAGCTTGATGCCGCCAATCAACTGGTGGCCGACTGGCTGGAGAATCGAGTAGTCTACCGCAACTATCGCCTCTCAGGCGACCACAAACACGCCGAGACGTACTACGCCAATTTCAATCACATGATTGCGCTCGGGCGAAAGACTCTGGACCTGCTCGAAACGCAGGAAGAAAAAAACAGTCTCAACACCATTATTGACGCCTCCGGGCGTATCTCCGCTGCCATGAAAGTAGTGGTGGCTCGAAACGACGAACAGAGCGTCATGCAGGAAGAACTGGCCCAGGTGGCCGGCGCCGTGGTTGCCGGTTTGGATGAATTGATGGAAGGCCAGGAGGCGAAGATGGCCTCGGCCGAAGCAACCGCCGTAACTCTTTCGGTAGCATTTGTCATCGGCGCCGTGCTCATTGGTGCCCTGGTGGCGTTTTTCATCGCCCGTGGTGTCGCCCGCCCCCTGGGTCAGATGGTATCGGCGGCTCAGCATATCGCTCTCGGTGACGTGGAACAGACTATTGACCAGCGATCCAAGGACGAGGTCGGCGTGCTGGCGGATGCCTTCCGCGGACTGATAGATTACATGAAGGAACTGGCCGGCGTGGCTGAGAAAATCGCCGGCAACGATTTGCGGGTTACGGTTAAGCCGAAGTCGGACCGTGACGTGCTTGGAAATTCCTTCAAGGTCATGACCACCAACCTCTCGGGAATGGTACGCCAGCTCAATGACAATGCCTCCCAGTTGGTCTCGGCTGCCAGTGAAATTGCGTCATCTTCCGAGCAGATGTCGCGCGGTGCCAACGATCAAAATGCGCAGATGGGACAGGTGTCTACCGCAATTGAAGAAATGGCGGCCACAATTCTGGAATCCTCCCGCAATGCCGGAGAGGCTTCCGAGGGATCGCGCTCGTCCGCTGAGACGGCTACCGCCGGCGGCGAAATCGTTAGTCAGACCATTCAGGGCATGCAGCGCATTGCCGCGGTCGTGCGTGACTCCGCCGACTCCATCGGCAAACTGGCCTCATCGGCCGATCAAATAGGCGAGATCATCGGTGTTATCGATGATATCGCGGACCAGACCAATCTGCTGGCCCTCAATGCGGCTATCGAAGCTGCCCGCGCCGGCGAGCAGGGACGAGGCTTCGCCGTGGTGGCGGATGAGGTCCGCAAACTGGCCGAGCGCACGGGCAAGGCGACCGGCGAGATCACGGAAATGATCAAAGGCATTCAGTCTGAAACGCAGGAAGCTGTGCAGTCGATGGAAGCCGGTATCGGTGAAGTCGACGCCGGACGTGAACTGGCCGACCAGGCCGGCAACAGCCTTCGGGCGGTTGTGGCAGGTGCCGAACGAGTCATGGACATGATTTCGCAGATTGCGACAGCCACCGAACAGCAGTCCAGTGCTGCCGAGGAAATCTCCCGTAGCGTTGAAAGCGTTACCGCCATTACGAGGGAAACGGCGACCGGAGCCGAACAGTCTGCCGCCGCGGCCGAGGAACTCAATCGCCAGGCCGAAGGTATGCGCGAAATGGTGAAACAGTTCCAGGTGTAGTCTGAGCTGCACCCGGAAAGTCTGATTTGCAGGATGTGCTAACCGGGGATGGGGCGTTATGAACGCCCCGTCTCACACGAAGGATACGCGACAATGGAAAAAGAAGGCCAGCTCGTGACCGAGGAACTCATCCAGTTGGTATCCTTTCGCCTGGGAGAGGAATCATTCGGGGTTGATATCCTGTGTGTGCAGGAGATCAACCGGATGGTGGATATCACCCGACTGCCGGAAACGCCGCATTACTGCGAAGGCGTGATCAATCTGAGGGGACGGGTGATCCCTATCATCGACACTCGCAAGAGATTCAACATGCCGGCTGTGGAGCGCGACAAAAACACCCGCATTATCGTGTGCGATGTTGACGGTAGCCTGGCGGGCATGATTGTTGATGCCGTCGAAGAAGTTCTGCGAATTCCCGGCTCCACGCTTGAAGCTCCGCCTCCGATAGTCACGTCACTGGACTCCGACTACATTCAGGGAGTGGCCCGAATCGACGGTCGCCTGCTGATGTTTGTGGATGTCAACGAGTTGGTGTCTACAATCAATAAGGAAGTGGCGCAGGTTGAGGCAATGCCGGCCTGAGTGTCGGAAGAGAAAGCGACTGAATACATTGGATTTTGAAAGGCGCTTCTGCCGTACGGCAGTGGCGCCTTTCTATGCGGACACTTCAGACCAGGGTGGCCAGCGCAATGGAATTGTAACGATCTTCCGGCGAATCAACGGTCGCATTGAGGGCGACGGGGACCCGACCTCCCACCACCACGCCGCCGATCGGGCACTCACCGTACAGCGACATGGCCGTATACACGCCCTGGGCGACCTCAATCGAAGATACTACAAAACCGTCGGCCTGTCCCGCCACCTGCGAATCATAAATGCCCTTCGCATGGGCGGCCTCCATATCAACAGCAACGTCGAATGACAAAGGTCCTTCCACGATCGCACCCTTGATCTGATTCCTGTCAGACATTAGCGTCAGGGCGGCCGCTTCCACCGTAGCGGGCATCTGCGGATATACCACTTCCACGGCGCAAACCGCCGCCAGGCGTGGATCCGCCATACCGATAGCGTTGGCAACCGAAACCACGTTGCCGACCAGGCTGGCTTTGGTGGCCAGGTCTGGCCGGGGAGTAACGGCACCGTCGGTAAGGAGAAGCAGTTTGGGATACCGTTGCGGCTGCATGACGGCCACGTGGGACAGCCTTTTGCCGGGCAGGCGGAACTGCATCTGCCTCTGGAGCAGCAATGACAGCAGTGTCTCTCCGGTTACCCGACCCTGCACCATGAAGTCGATTTCGCCCCTGGCGGCCATGAGCGCGGCCGTCTGAACCGCTTTGTCGGGTTCCTTGATATTCAGAATCTCAATATCGGCGAGATCCAGGTCATGCTTCTCGGCATTGGTGCGAAGCAGCTTTTCATCGCCCACGATAACCGGACGGAGCAGATCGTCAGCCGAAGCCCGGAGAAATGCCCTGAGCGAGTCAATCTGGGATGGGACAACGAGCGCACCGCGCCGACATGTTTTGCGGGCTTTCAGGCGGGCGAGGGCGTGGATCTGCTCAAAAGAGTGGATTTCGGGAATAGTGATCTCAGATGGCATCGCCTAGTCCTCCCAGATCTTGTTTTGCTCGTAGTAGTCCGCGATCACACAGGCCAGGGCCAGCGATGCTTTTTTGTTTTTGACGGT
>JAHIVM010000155.1 GCA_018816665.1 Candidatus Zixiibacteriota bacterium | reverse complement strand
TCCCCTGCGAGTCACGCGCAGTGTCGGGTCGTTCGGGAACCGGGGTTTCAAACAGAACATCGTTGCCTGTGATCGCAGCATCCTGTGCGACCGGATCCTGGGCCGCAAGACCGTTGATAGCGGTGCGGTCGGAATCTGTCAGGCCGCGCGTGGGTGTTTCCGGCGTGGGGACCACCGGCGGCAGGGGGGCGTCATCGTCCAGAGTAATCGTCTGGTGATCGATAGATGCTTCGGCCATCGGTTGGCTGGTGCTCGCCGGTTCGGCCACATGCTGGGTTTCGACATTCTCCGGATCAGTATCGCTGGCCACGATTTCGCGCAATTCGGGAAGCGGCTCAGGCTTCGTGCTCCGGGGCTTGGGTCGGGCCGATGCTTTGGCACTCGGGCGAGCCTTTTCGCCCGTTATGAACTGCGAGTCCAGCACCGGAGAAGCAATCATGAACAGGACCAGCTCCAGAACCAGGTACATCGGTTCCAACACCAGTTGGTAGCTGGTGAACAGGAGATACGTGACGTTGATCAGGAGAATCAGGCCGCCGCCGAGAATGATCATGCGATACATGAGATTGACACGCGGCAGCACAAACGCACACACACCACCGAGAATAAACAGCAGCAAGAGCTGCAACGCGGGGGCGTCGTCCCAGATGGTAAGAAAATTCGAATTGACAATATTCTCAATTACGGTAGCATCGATGACGGGAACCGATACTTCCGGACCGGTCGGGGTGGCGTACAACATGTTAGCGTCGATATCCGCTACCGCTATGACCACGGTCTGGCCTTTGAGTTTCCCGAAGTCGAATCCGCTGGAGAGAATCTCCGATGCCGAGTACTCCTTGAAGGGGACCCCGGGACCGAAGTTGATGAAAAAGTCCCCCTGGCTGTTTATGGGGACAGTCCTCTCGGACCCGATCTGGATTTCCTCGCCTTCAAACACTTTTATTTGATCGAAGGGGACCCCGAGTGCCACGGCCGCCGTGGCCAGGCTGAGCGACGGGTAGTAGTACCCTTCGTAATACATGGCCATGGGTTGATGGCGCAATATCCGGTCACCGTCCGGCCGACTGTAATTGAATCCCAGGTAGGGTTTGTGCGCCAGAATCTTCTCGGCCGGTAGAAACACTTTTCGCGCCACCAGACTGGACTGTTCATCCATAGTGCCGATCAGGCTGTTCGTCTGTATGAAGTTGGGAAACAGATACTCCGGATTGCTGGTCTTGTTCGAACGGAAGGTGGCCAGCGCGATATCGTAAGACAGGACTGCCTGGTCAATCCATATCAACTGCCTGGCGAGCACATCGGTGTGTCCCGCCGAATCCTGAGCGGCGTCTTCCGGCAGTTCAAAATCCAGCAGGATCGCTTTCGGCTCACCTGAGGCGACCGCCGCCGTGAGATCGGCAATCAGGTCATGGTCCCAGGGCCATGCCCCGTACTCGTTTTGTGATTTCCCATCCACGCGCACGAGAAGCACGTTGGGCCGGGCTTCATCCGATGACGTGATCTGGCAGAGCAGATCGGTCAGCGACCGCTGCATGGCCTGCATCGGGCCGAAGTTGTTGATGGAGAGGATGACCACAAAAATGGCGATCAACAGATAGAGGATGTACGCGGTGTACTTATTCATTGCCGGTCTCCCTAACGGCCAACTTCAAGGCGGTCGATGAGCGCCGCCGGCATGCTGGCCCTGGCCATCTTCTCCTGGGTGGATTTGACATCATACGCCACCCGTCGGTACGTGATTGCGATTTCTTCCGTGTCGAAAATAACGTAGCAGGCCCGCGGATCGTTGTCTCGCGGCTGGCCCACCGAACCTACATTAACCAGGTATCGCGCATCGGGATCGGGGTCGATATCGTGGCCGTACTTGGCCCGTACCGGGCTGTCCTCGGATACGCTGTAAATCGCCGGCAGATGCGTGTGGCCAAAAAAAACGAACTGCTTGGTGCAGTGGGCGAAGGCCGTTTCGGCGTCCTCTACCGACAGAATGTAATGCCAGGTCTCGGGTTCGAACGGCGACGAGTGAACCAGGTAACTCTGATCGAGATGAGCGTCCATGACAAAGTCCGCAATCAGCGAAAAGTCATAATCGGTCAACTGCTTCGTGGTCCAGCTTATGGCCTGCTGGGCATGACGATTCAGATGTTCGGCGCTCAGGAGACCCAGGGTGGCATGCTCATGATTACCGACCAACTTGATGTTGCAGTGCTGCGTCACCAGCTCGAGACACTTCCCGGGATCGCAGCCGTACCCGATAACGTCACCAAGACAGTGAATCGCATCCACTGTCTGTCCGTCAATATCTTTGAGAACCGCTTCCAGCGCCGCCAGGTTGGCGTGAATATCCGATATCAGCGCAAACCTCATACGTCCTTGCCTTCGACGAATTTGTAGGTGCTTTTTCCGACGGTCAGGAGGTCGCCGTTCTTCAATGTACAGCGATCGGCCGGCTCGCCGTTCACGCGCGTTTTGCCCGATTTGCCAAGGTTGGTCAGCGTGAAGCCGTCGCCTTCCTTGACGATTTTGGCCTGGATACCGGCCATGAAAAAGCCCTTGGCTTTCACATGAACAAACTTGGCTTTGCCTATGGTGGTTACTTCGCGATCAAGTTTGTACTCGGCAAACTCGGCGTTCTCTTCCCCCAGAAGAACTGACCCGCCGTATTTGCCCACAATTTCGCGCTCCAGCCGATCATTTTCAAGCAACTTCTTCTGTTTTTTGGTATTCAGTACCATAGTACCGTCCATGCCGGCGGCACTGTCGTTTTCCTGCGACGTCTGCGCGTAGTAGACCAGGGCGTATTTGCCGATGGTCACGATGTCGTCATTGCGCAGGACTTCTTCGTTGATCTTGCGATTGTTGACAAAGGTGCCATTGAGAGACTCGTTGTCAATGATAACCGCCGCGTTGTTGTTAAACTCAATCATCGCGTGCTTACGCGACACGGCACGGTTCTCCAGAACGATGTCGTTTTCGTTCGTCCGCCCGATGGAGATCCGCTTTTTCTCCGTTACAATTCGCTCGATAACTTTGTCTTCAAATTTGACCACAATCTCCGGCATGGCGAATCCTTTCGATCTATATACTCACCATTTTTATCCGCTTTCCATCGCACGGTGGCGGGCTTCGGCCCGAAATACGTCACCAGAACGAGTAGAGCGAGGTCGCTCCATTATGCCTCGATTATCGACAGATTGGGGTGAAACTTGACGGGTCGGTGCGATGGCGATATTCTGTGTCGCCGCCGACCACCGGGCATGAGCGGCACGGATGTCCGCCCGGAGACTCACTTTCTGGTTGATCCAGCGCGGCAAACATTATATATTGGCGCTAAACTATTGACGGACAAAGGGTATACTGATGAAGACACTGATTGTTGCGCTGCAGAAAGACGGCAAACTGGTGTCAGCGACATTCGAGTTGATCTCGGCGGCAAAGTCTCTGGGCGGGGAGCTTGTAACGGCTGTTTTGGCCGAACAGGCCGAGGCTCTGGCTGCGGATCTGGCCGGACGTGGCGCTGGCAACGTATTGGCCGTGTCCAACCCGGCTCTAAAGTATTTTAACGACGATATCTACGCCCGGGCTCTTAGCGAGCTGATTGACAAACACGCCCCCAAGGTTGTACTCGGACCGGCTACGTTTTACGGGAAGGCCCTTTTCAGCCGTCTGGCGGCCCTGAAAGGCGGCGCCTTGACCTCCGATGCCACCGGGCTTGAAGTCACCGGCGAAGCGGTCACCGTTACCCGGCCCTCATACGGCGGTTCCGTGATCGCCCGGGTATCAAAAAAGGCAAGCGATGCGCCCTATTTCGTGACGGTCCGGCCGAAGATCTTCCCGGAATCCACCGACGGCGCGGGCTCTGTCACCGCCGAGACTGTTTCCGACGCCTGCTTCCAGTCACGGCAGACAGTCACGGAGGTCAAAGTTGAGTCGACCGGTTCGCAGAATCTGGCCGAGGCCGATGTTGTGGTGTCTGCCGGACGAGGCATCCGCGGCCCTGAAAACGCCGCTCTGATCCAGGAACTGGCCAACAGCCTGGGCGCCGCCTTTGGTACCTCGCGCGCCGTGGTTGATGCCGGCTGGGCCGAGTACTCGACACAGGTGGGGCAGACCGGACGTACGGTCAACCCGAAACTGTATATTGCGGTTGGTATTTCGGGAGCGATTCAGCACCTGGTTGGAATGATGTCCTCACAGCATATTGTGGCCATTAACAAGGATAAGGACGCTCCGATATTCAACATTGCCAATTACGGTATTGTGGGCGACTTATTCGAGATCGTCCCGGCCCTGACCAAAAAATTCAAGGCCGAACTCGGCTAGATCCAGGGTCAAAAGATTCCAGAAGAAGAGCCCGTCGGCTAACCGGCGGGCTCTTTCGTATCATGCGCGGAAGTGCGGTGACTATTTCGTTGAGATTGTGTCAATGAGATGAACCAGATTGGTGGCAACGAAAGTGTCATCTCCGCAAGGATTGGTTACCACCAACCTGATCGTATAGAGACCGGTATCCTGAGGAATCACCCACGTTGGATTTGGATTGGTGGAAATTGACACTTCGGCCGCGGTCCCGAGCTTTGTAAACCACTCCCACGAGAAAGCGTCGGTCGACTCGCTAATGAGACTGATGGACGCTCCCGGCACGACCTGGAGCAACGTATCCGCGGGGTCGGAGAGGGACAGCGACGCCACCGGTGCGTGATCGAGCACCGCGATAGCGTTTGCATCAATTCCCGTGCTGGTATTGCACTTTCCGAAAGTCTGCAACGAAATCGTGTAGTATCCAGCAGTAGTATACGCGTGCAGCACTTCAAACTTGGGCGATTCAGTTATGACCGTATCGGTGCCATCGCCAAAATCCCACCATACGGAATCGACTGACCCGGTGCTCGTGCACTCGAAGTTAACTTCCATCGTGTCTGTGATGGTAGTGTCCAGACACCCAACCGTGTCATCAACGACATACGATGCAGCCACTGAATCGTAGGCATGCACCGCGCTGTCTAGCGTGATGATTGCCGATCCCTCGGGTCCGATAGCCGTGAGGCCGATCGTGTAAGTCCCTGCGGTGGTATACTCATGATCCCCGGTGGTGTCAGAATTGATGAACACCGTGTCCAGCGTGCCGTCACCAAAACTCCAGATCAGAGTGTCAAAAACACCTTCCACCATGGTAGAGAGGTTGACTGTCAGGGGCACACAGCCGGAGGAGTCACCGGTCATCACCAGACTTGGGCGGGGACAATCACTGACGGTAATCGAATCCTCCCAGATCATCGTGTCGGCCAGTACGCTGTCGCACAGTGTATTCCGTGTAATGAGGGTAACGGTAAACACGCCCGGATTCGTGTATGTGTAGCGGGGGTGAGGGGCCGCCGATGTGTCGGTGTCGGTCGATGGATCACCGAAATCCCAGTGCCAGTCGGTGTTACCCTTGAAATTGACACTGCGGAACTGGACGGTGAGGGGGAGGCAGCCCTGGGTGGTATCCGCGGCAATCTCGGAGCTGGCGCGATCCACGATAATAAAGCGCTTTTTGACCTCACTGTCAGACTGGCCGCCGGTGTCGGTTACAATCAGTGACACATCGTAGATACCGCTGCCGGTATACACGTGGGTAATAGTATCGTGAATCTTGGTGAGAGTATCGTTTTCGTACCCCTCAACCGTTTCGAACAACACGGTGTCATCGCCGAAATTCCAGCTTCGAATGACTATCCCGCCGGATGAAATATCATCGAAAGTAATCTCACACGGGGCGCAACACACTTCCACACTGGCCTTGAAGTCAGCCTGGAGAGACACCTCGGTGACCTCGGTGATTTCAGTCGTCAACTCATCACAGGCCAATCCGGAGAGAAGCATCAGGGCGGCGGTCAGGAGAATCCCGGTCAGAATCTTGGATTTGTTCATTCACATGTTTCCGTGGCTTTATTGTTATACGCCTATATAGCCCTGAGAGACGAAGGTGTCAAATCGAATTTCCTGTCTCGAGGGATCCGGCCGATGACTGGACAAAGGCAGGAACTCTTTAGGTATCAGCGGGATATAAGAGACAGACCGGACCGGCGCCCGGTCCCAATTTCCTTGCCTTGGTTGGGCCTTTTGGTTATGTTGGCGCATTGATGTCATGAGACCTCGCTGGAACGGCGGCGATGGCAGAAAAACCAGATAGAGAACAAGTCAATACCCGGCCCGCTGGAATGATTGGATGACAGGACAAACCCAGTTGCGGGATATTTTTTTATGGGAGCGACACGTGAATAGACTTATGGCTGTGCTTGGGCTGGTGCTGTTGTTGACAGGAGTCGCAACGGCCGACGTAGCCCGGGACTTTGAACTGACGGCAGGGCGGTCGTCGGGCATTGTATCCAATTTCGCGGTTGACGCGATCGCCCACGGTACCGACCCGGTGGGAGTCTGGCTGGCTACCGGCCACGGCGTTAATTACTCTCTCGACGGCGGTATGAGCTGGTTCGTGGTGGACGCCGCCAACGGCCTGCCGAGCGAGAATGTGTCGGCCATTTTCTCGGCCGGCAATCGTATCTGGGTTGGCAGCAGCCATGACTCGCTTATCGATGGCGAGCTCATGTCGCTCTCCGATGCCCTGACATACTCCGATGACAACGGGGAAACCTGGACCAATCTCGACTTCTCCGAAAGCGGATATGATATCGCCTACGTACAGGGCGGCGACCGCACCGTGTACGATATCACCGGCCATGCGGACGTCGGCTTTTTTAATGATCGCGAAACCGGCAGCGATGCCGACTGGCTGTTTTTCACCGCCTTCGCCGGAGGCTTCCTGGCCTCCCAGGACGGCGGTGACAGCTGGCGACGGATATACTCCAGTCCCGGCGATTCGGCCCAGTTCAACTCAGTGGGGGTGGAACCCTCGTACCGCAACAGGTACTTCTCGTGTGTCGCCGACACCTCGCACGGTGACAGTCTTTTTGTGTGGACCGGTACCGCCGGAGGCATATTCCAGTACGTGTTTGCGCCGCCGAGTGACAAGCTCTTCGCGCGTCGCGTGTATGCGGCAGCCTTCTGTGATACCTGTACCGCGGAGGGCGGCAGTGCTGTGTTTCTGGGTACGGATCGTGGAGTTTCCCGCACCAAAACCACTGTGGGAGCGGTGTTGTCGAGTTTCACGACCGACGGTCTTCCGGCCGGCGACGTGACCGCCGCTGTCGATATCGCGGGCAACCTGTTTGTTGCCACGCTCGATGAGGCCACCGGCCTGTCGGCTCTGGCTCAGTCAACGGACATGGGCGGAACATTCACGGATATTACGCCGACTGTGCTTTCAGACGTCAATCAGAAAGGGCACGGTTTTGCGGTTCTTGACGGTGCCATATACCTGGCGGCGCAGGATGCCGGACTGCTGGTTTCTTACGATACCGGGGCCAGCTGGGAGGAGTATCCTCTCAATCCGTTGCTTCCCGACACGTCGCTCGGCGATGTCTACTGTGTGCACGCACAGGCGGATACGCTCTGGGTTGGTATCGATGACGGTTTGTTGCAGCTGAACCGCGTAGGTATGGGACTGAGCCTTGAGGAGCACTATCAATTTGCCGAGAATGACTCATCATCGTCGCGTGTGATAGGTGTGCGGCAGCAGACTTTCGTGAGCGACACCAACGAGACGGTAATCGATTCGACAATTATCTGGACTGTCCACCGTCCCATCACCGCCTCAGGCGTACCGTTTGTCGGTCGCCGCGGGATCGTCGATGATACTACGCTCACGTGGGCGCATTTTCAGGAAGACGTCAATATCTACGACGTCAACTTCCTGGGCGACACGGCATTTGTGATGGGTGATGACGGAGTCGGCTATACCGCCCTCGGCATCAACCCGACCAACCGCTACTCGATTCGACAGTATGCAAATGACAGTATCGTAGTCGCGACTATGGACGATGACACCGTGACCACCATGGAAGTCCGGGGCGACACGGTAGTGTTCGCCAGTTCCAACGGGGCGGCGATCTCCGACGGCAATTCGGCGGTTTCCCGTCGCTTCCAGATTCTGCGAGGCAACACCGATTCGCTGTCGGCCGACGCGGTGATCAACTACACTGTCCTGTTCAACAGCTTCGGACTTGGCGGCAACTTCATCCCGGCACTTGGAGTCCAGTATCGCGACGGAGAGCTGGCCCGCATCTGGGCCTCGGCACGACCGGTCGATCTGGGAGAGCTGCGCATTTCAGCCGCCGACTATGGCATCATCGAGAATACCGATGGCGACTCCATAGGGTACGGTTTACGCGGCATGAGTCTGATCGAGGGTGAGTTCGCCTGGAATTTCGCCTTCTCCGGTGACTCGGCATTCGCCGCGACCAACAGCGGCCTGCTGCTCAACGAAGGAATTCTGGACAGCGGCTTCAACGAGGTTCCGCTGGTTGATCCGGTGACTGCGGAATGGTTGGTTGATCCGGATTCCCCGGTATACGGTGTGGGAGTTATCGATTCCTTCCTCTGGGTGGGGACGGGCGACGGTACCGTGCGGATAAACCTCCGGACGCAGGATATGGATCTGTTCGCCCGGGTGGATTCCACCACCGCACGCGACGAGGTCTATGCGTTCCCCGTTCCGTTCCGTCCCATGCTGGGTGGTGAGGTGGACTTCCACTTTGTGGTCGACCAGCCGGGCAACGTCACGCTGTCCATATACGATTTCGCTATGAACCTGGTTGCCACACCGATCGACAACGAGTTTTACGATGCCGGTATTTACCCCGGCAGTTCAGCCCAGGGCAAGACCTGGGACGGTTATAATGATCGCGGCGACGTGGTCGCTGTTGGTGTCTACTACTTCAAAGTCGAACTGCCCGGCGGCGATGTACGCTGGGGCAAACTGGCCGTGATACCGTAAGGGAGAATACGATGTTCAGGATTGTCTCTATATGTATGTTGGCCGCGTTCCTGACAGTGGGGACGGTATACGGTGAAGACGGCGACGGCGGCTATGCTGGGGCGTTTTTCCAGGTGCCCGCGGGCGCTCGACCGACCGCCATGGGCGGCGCCTATCTGGCGGTATCGAACGACGGCGCCGCGCCGCTGTTCAACCCGGCCGGACTGGCCCGACTGACCCGTCCGCTGTTTGGATCATCTTACCGCGCCATGGCGCAGGACCGTTCGCTCGGATACGTGACCGTAGTGTTTCCGGTACGGGGAGAGTCCTCGCTGGGCGCTCACTGGCTGTTTGCCGGGTCCGGTGCCGTGGAAACCCGCGATGCCGACGGTTACCCTCTGGGGCGGGACTTCAGTCAGAATAATCACCAGTTTACGATCCTGTTTGCCAAGCGGTTTGAGAAGTTTGTGTCGTTCGGCGCCAATCTGAGTTACCTGTATTCCACCATGTCCGAACTTGACGCCAATTCCGTCGGCTTTGACTTCGGCCTCATGTTCTATATGGACCATTTCTTCAGCCGGGAAAACCGGGACCAGATGGCGATCCGTGACATTCAGGTGGGCCTCACAGTCAAACACATCTCCAAGACCTACAAGTGGAACAGCGAGAAATACAACCTGATGTACACCTCGGACGATCTCGGTTCCGAACAGACCGATGAGGTCCCGATCGAATTTGGTCTGGGGACATCGGCTCGTTTTCTGCAGCGACGGTTGCTGGTGGCGGCTGATCTGCTCAAGAGTGCGCACCAGGGAGCGGCCTTCCACGCCGGTGCGGAATACTACGTATCGCAGGAATTCGCTCTTCGAGGCGGGTTCTCCGACGGTCGCCTGACGGCCGGTACCGGGTATCTGTTCAAGGTGAGTGGCAATCAACTCGCCATCGACTACGCCTTCAGTACCGACAAGGCCGATGAAGGATCCGAACACATCTTTTCACTCGATTTGCTGTTTTAGGGGGCGTGAGTATGCGCTGTATGCTTTTGGTTCTCGGTCTGCTGCTGATTCTGGTTTCCATGGGCGCCGCTCAGGATGGACTGGCGCTCATGAAAGTGGAGGCGGGCGCCCGCCCGGCCGGTATGGCCGGAGCGTTTGCCTCCATCAGCGGCGATCCCAATGCCTCGGCTTACAATCCCGGGGCTGCCGTCAATACGAACGTGTTTATTGCCTCCCTGGGCTATAACACCCACTGGGAAAACGTCCGTC
>JAHIVM010000154.1 GCA_018816665.1 Candidatus Zixiibacteriota bacterium | reverse complement strand
TGTTATTGTCTGGAGATCACGGCGGTTGATCCGGTTGGTCTGGAGTTACTGTTTGAACGGTTCCTCTCCGAGGAACGGACCGAACCGCCGGACATAGATATCGATATCGCGCATCAACGTCGCGAAGAAGCCATCCAGTACGTCTACGAAAAGTACGGCCGGCAGCACGCCGCCATGGTCTGTGAGATTATTTCCTATCGCGGCCGGTCGGCGGTGCGCGATGTCGGCAAGGCGCTGGGTTTTTCGCTCGATGAGGTCAACCAGCTCGCCAAACTACTGGATCACTTTTCGCGCGGCGATGAACTGCTCGAGCGGGTTCGTGAGGCGGGATTTAATGTCGATGACCGCCGGGTGAAACTGCTGGTTGCCCTGTGTGCCCAGATCCACCGCTTTCCCCGTCACCTGGGCATTCATGTCGGCGGGATGATTATCACCAAACGACCGCTTTCGGAGATTGTCCCCATTGAAAACGCCACCATGCCGGACCGCAGCGTGTTCCAATGGGACAAGGACGATGCCGAAACCATGCGGATGGTCAAAATCGACCTGCTGGGACTGGGGATGCTGACCATGATTGATCTTGCGATCAAGCTGGTCAAAGAGCATCACGGGATCGATATCGACATGGCCAAACTCTCCTACGATGATCCCAGAGTGTACGATCTGCTCAGCGGCGCCGACACGGTGGGCGTGTTCCAGGTGGAATCCCGCGCCCAGATGAACACCCTGCCGAGGCATCGGCCCCGTAAGTTTTACGACCTGGTGGTGGAGGTCGCCCTGATCCGTCCGGGGCCCATCCAGGGCGACATGGTCCATCCGTACCTGCGACGGCGCAACGGCGAGGAAGCCGTCACCTACCCGCACCCATCGCTGGAACCGGTTCTCAAACGCACCCTGGGCATCCCCTTGTTCCAGGAGCAGGGTATGCGGGTTGCCGTGACCGCGGCCGGGTTTACGGCCTCACAGGCCGATGAGCTGCGTCGTGCGATGGGTCACAAACGCTCCTCGGAGAAGATGGATGCGCTTAAAGCCCGGTTGATTGCCGGGATGGTGCGCAACGGGATTGATGAGGAGGCGGCCTGTAAGATTTTTGCACAGTTGGCCGCATTCTCGGATTTTGGGTTCGCCGAGTCACACGCCGCCTCGTTTGCCCTGCTGGTGTATGTGTCCTCATGGCTGAAAGTGTATTATCCGGCGGAGTTCTACTGTGCGCTGTTAAACGCCGAACCGCTGGGCTTTTATACCCCGTCGACCATCATGTACGAGGCCCGTCAGCGCGGTGTGGGGCTGCTGAGTGTGGATATCGCCCGCAGCCAGTGGCACTGTACGATTGAGGGCAATAAAGTGCGTCTGGGCTACCGCTATGTGCGAAGTATCGGTCCGGCCGTGCAGGACCACATTGAAGCGGAACTTCAGAAAGGGCCGTTTAAGTCGCCTATGGACTTTGTGTTCCGTGCGAAGTTAAACCGTGACTCGCTGGAACAACTGGCTTTGGTGGGGGCCTTTCGGTCGTTTGGGCTGACCCGTCGGCAGGCGTTGTGGGAGGTCTTGTCACTGGCCGATCAGTCGCCGGATCAATTGATGCTGGAGCCGCCGGAGCGCGGACGGTTGATGTTGCGGTCGATGTCGGTCGGGGAGCAACTGGCGGCCGACTTCAAGGGGATGGAGATGTCCCCCGGGCCGCATCCGATGCAACTGCTGCGTTCGGAGTTGGCCGCCCAGAACATCCTGTCATCGGCGGGGCTGCGGACCGCGCGGGACAAATCGATTGTGCGGGTGGCCGGGGTGGTGATAATCCGGCAGCGGCCCATGACCGCCAAGGGGTTTATGTTTGTGACCCTGGAGGACGAAACCGGCTTTGCCAATATCGTGGTAAAACCAAACTATGTGACCACCTGCCGGAAAGCGATTGTGTATTCGAAGGGATTGATTGTGAAGGGGCAGTTGGAACGCCAGAACGGCGTGGTGAACGTGATCGGCCGGGAGTTCACGCCGATCCGGCCGGGCAAATACCAGATAGCGGTGAAATCCCGGGATTTCCGGTGAGGGGCAGCAAAAAGCCAGACCTCAAACGAGGCCTGGCTCACATCTTCTTTTGGTGAAGCCGCTAGAACGTCGCGGCGTATGTGATCTGAATATCCAGTTGCGACACGATCCCCCGGTCAACCATCACCGGATTGATATATTCGTTGGAAAAACTATTCGCGTACAGCCGCCCATTTTCCAGCACAAACACCGAATATGTGCCGGTCGGCAGTTCAACAGCGTACTGACCGTCGGCATCGCTCGTTGTGCTCGCCACCAGCTGCGTGGATATGCTGTCCACAAAACCGCCCTCGGTGCTCGGACCGGGGACAACGTCGTTGATGGTGGTCGGTTCGTACACGAGTACCGTCCGCTCGACCGGCTGAATCTGTCCCGATGGCTCAATCGGCATGAAATCACCCAGCCAGAAAGCAACCGTCCCTGTCACGCCCTGGTCTATTGGCGGCTGCGGCTGCAACGGCAGGTCGCTACGACGGTCACTATCCGAACTGCAACCCGCCAGCAGGATCACTATCAGTAAGAGTATTGCGTATCTCATAATCAACTCCTCCCTATTAATTATCGACCGTCGCCTGGACCGGAACAAGGAAAATCTTACCTCTCCGCCGCCGAATCCCCGCGTCAATCTGCGCCGCAAGGTCATCGGAGCTGACCGGTCATATAGGTATCTGGGTTAGCTGATGAACTCACCTG
>JAHIVM010000153.1 GCA_018816665.1 Candidatus Zixiibacteriota bacterium | reverse complement strand
TATTGCGGAGACCGTCGCTACGGCGGTTGAGATTCCGCGCCAACCCGTAACCAACCCTTAACTGAGACACAATTCGTACCACAAACAAAAGGCGCCCCCCCGAAGGGGAGCGCCTCTGTTAGCAGAGTCCTGTCAACCTCTTAGAGGTGACTGATTGTTCCGTCTTGATCGATCTGCCAGGTGACCGTCAGATCAGCATCGGTACCGTCCGGGGTCGCCGTAGCGGTAAACGTGTTGGCCGCGGCGGCCGTGATGGCATAGTCATACTTGGAGTTCACGCCCGGATCATCGAAACCGATGTCCGCGAGGTTCGCCGAGTAAGCGCCTTCAGCCTGACGATAGGTGCGTTCCAGAGTGTAAATCTGCTTCAGAATGGTCTTGGACTCAGACTCTTTGGCCTTGACGGTGGCCTGCATGAAACGCGGAATGGCCAGGGCGGCCAGAATGCCGATGATCACGACAACGATCATGAGCTCGATCAGTGTGAAACCCTTCCGACTGTGAAACTTGCTAAACATGTGTCCTCCCTTGGGAAGTTGACCCGTTATTCGTTTCTGGTTGCTTTGCTTTCTCATTCTGGACAAGTCTATTGCAAGTAGCGTGCCTTACCGGGTGGCATAAATCTGAACAACTTTGGGGCGGCTAAGTCGTTGGTGGGCAACACAGGTTTCGTTGGTCAGAAAACAGAGGGATTGGTCCCATGTTTCTTCCCAAAACGTTGGTGGTGGGTTTTTGCATTCTGCCATGTTTCGCCGCAATTCGCAACGTGCAAGATCATTTGGTTGGGTCCAAATCGAGGCCGTCACGTCAGGACACCCGACGGCACCCTGAGTGAGTCCCAAAAGAAAAGCGCCCTTTTGGGCGCTTCAAGTATCCACCATCGTAACAAAGACTTACGACGTAGCATCGTTGGAGGTACAGTTGAGTATACCAGTTTGATCTATTGTCCAGACGTCTTCCGTGCCATCGCTGTCCAGGTTGGCCCGGGCTGTGGCCTGCCAGTTGGCGCCTACCAGGGCCACAGTGTAACTGTACTCAGCGTTGGGGGCTATCTGTATGTCCAGGTCTGCAAACGCATCCGGATTAGCCGCGCTGGCCGTAGCGCCGGTAGTGAAATAGCTGTTGGTGGGCGACTCTGCCCGGTACAGCATCTGACTGGTACATATCTGTTTAAGGACCAATTTGGCTTCCGACTGTCGGGTTCTGATGGTTGACTGAAAAAAGCGCGGCAGCGCCAGGGCCGCAAGTATTCCTATTATCACGACGACAATCATCAACTCAATCAGCGTGAAGCCCCGTTTCGATGACATTCGTCCAAACATAGTGCTACCTCTCTGAACGGTTAATCTCTCACTAACGCGTAATAGTGGCAATTCCCGTTCCAATCGGCTGTTCAAAAAAAGGACAGGAGGCAGTCGGTGAATGATATGACCAAAGGGCAGGTCTCCGGAGCGTTACGACAATGGCGGCGACACAGCCTAGACCCTGAACCGTCGGAAGTTTTTACCGGCCGATATTGAGACCTGCCCTGCGGGGGCTGCGGCAACAGGCTCCAACCCGGCCGGACAAGCCGACCGGGCCACCCATCTGCTGCATTCACCCCACCACCCGCAGCTCACGTCTCAATTTTGACGGATCAGCCGTTTTGGAGGATTTCAATCGCGTGATGATCAATGGAGGGCAACAGAAGCTCAGGAGACGTGAGGTTATGCAAACCAGTCGTCCGGTCGAGGCAGGTCTCCGGAGCAGCATATTGACCCCAGACATCCGTTCATAAACGTCAAGTGTCGGCAATCTGAACCGGGCAAAGCAGGGACCTGCCCTGCGGGGGGGACTTGGCCGTTATGATCCGGCTCCCCCGTTCTCTGCTCACCTCTCCCCCACCACCAGCTCCGCCTGGGACAAGACCGCCGCCAGCGCCGTCTCCACCCGCAAAGTCCACGGCCCCAGGGAGAACGTCGTGAATCCCGCCCGCTCCAGTTTCTTGATCTCAAACGGCACCCAACCGCCTTCCGGGCCGATAGCGATTATCAACCGTCGAACAGACTTATCAAGCACACCGTCCAGCCTTGCTTCACCTGATTGATCCGGCAGCAGCAGATGGGTGCCCTCGGTCTCAGCCACCAAACCAGGCAACTCATCCTCAATGAAGGGACGAAATCGCGGATGAAGCGTAACCTCGGGCAAGCGAGTCAATTTCCCCTGCGCCAAGCCT
This sequence comes from Candidatus Zixiibacteriota bacterium, assembly GCA_018816665.1. GTDB lineage: Bacteria > Zixibacteria > MSB-5A5 > GN15 > FEB-12 > JAHIVM01. The sequence goes on along the minus strand of JAHIVM010000153.1, from coordinate 3,613 downwards.
TCAATGAGCAAGGGGCGATAACGTTCTGGATTTAAGACTTTCGATTGCAGGTAGCTTTTGTCAACCCGGCGGGTCCGCAGCAGATGCAGTCGGCGAACCCCCATTCCCGCCGCCGTAATCAGGACTTTTTTGAGAGTCTGAGGCCGCGGAACGGCACAGACAATGTCGATTTCAACAATCGGCGGTGCTATCTCAGTCATCTCGCCGCAACGCAGCACTACCCGACGGTCAAAAACTTCCTCTATTAATGCAGTGCCGGCGGGACCGCTCAGCAAACCAACCCTGATCGAATCACCGGCTACCAGCTTGAGAATCTTGCGAATATGATCCGCGCGATCATCGGTGATTGTGCAGACACCGTCGGCAAGATCGTCCTGAGGGGTCAGGATCAGAAGATTCATGGAGCCGGCTCTCGAATAAGGGCTGCCATTACTGCGGGCATTGTCATCCAGGCTTTCCTCACGGCTCAACTCTCTCGCAGTACCAGATATCGGCATCGAAAGTACCACCGGTATCGGACAGCACATGCACAAAATACAGCAACTGACCGTCGGTGGTCAGCGATGCTTCCCCGACAATGCCGCTGATGGTCAGCTCCGGCGTACCCCAGATACCGCCGGTACGAACCGTTCGGTATATTGCCGCTCCTATAAGGATATTCCGATCCGAGGTGAAATACATGGTGTCGCCATCGGGGGTAAACGTCGGCTGCAGTTCGTCGAAAATCGAGTTGACCGGAGTTCCCGGATTCACCGGCTCGGTCCACCCGGAATCGGTCAACGTGGAGACCCAGATATCAACGCCGCCGAGGGAGTTGTCCGGTCGGCGCGAGGCAAAGTACAGGCTGACACCGTCGGGATGCAGTGCATGTTCACCATCGGGATACACCGAGTTTACCGGCGGCCCCAGGTTGGTCGCGGGCCCGGCCAGACCGTCAACAACGTCCGCCACATATATATCAATGTAGTCGTCGGTGGGTGGAGACGCCTGGTAGCCCAGATTTGAGGCCCGATTGGAATGGAAATAGACCTTGCCGCCGTCGGGAGAGAAACTGAGTTCACCATCAAGCGACCCTGTCGTCACTCCTTTCGCCAGGTCATAATACACGGGCAACATAAAGTCGCCCGGTCCCCCGGAGCGTTGCGCGCGGTAGGTATTGTTGGATCGCGCCAGGATTTGCGCCGGAGTGAGATCCTCCAGACGATCGGACGAAAACATGAAATAGAGATACTGGCCGTCGCCGGAAATCTCTATCGCGTCCTCGGGACACAGCGTGTTAATCGGCGACCCCAGACGAATCGGCGGTCCCCAGTCATCCACCTGAGACTGCGGCGTATGAGCATCAACACGAGCGGTGGGAGACTTGGTACATTCCGGGTGCAGCACTACCGGGGTTGGTTCGCCGGGACTATCATCCTCACCGCAACCCGTCGCCAGGGCAAACGTAACAAATAGGAAAGTCACGGTCACAGATCTTGTAAAAGTTGTCACGGTACTCTCCGCAGCCCGACGGCCGGACCTGATACATATGACTTCTGAGATAATCGATTCGCTCAGACACAATCAATGCTCTGGAAGGAGTACCGTCAAGTAAGAGATGGTATCACCGGGGATATCTTAATCGGGCAGCGATTGCACCGGCAACGGTTCCGCTTCCCCGCCCCGGCCGGGAATCCTGAGTGCAAAGAGCATGTCCACAAACACGATTGCTGCGCCCGCCAGGAATGTTACTTCGAACCCAAAAGTAGTCCAGGCCACGCCGCCGAGAATCGGAATCACAATAGCCGTTATGTGGTTGGCAGTCATACCGAACGAAAGACATCCTGTCAGATCCTCGGGGGTGGATATCTTGCGCAGGTAGGATTTCAGTGCAATTGATGATCCGAACAGGACGTTATCGATCAGATAGAAAGCTATCAGCACCGGCAGATAACTCACGTACGCGTAGCCGGTGAAAACGAAGACCAGAATCATCGAACAGCCCACCAGCACCGCTCGTTCACCCAGACGGTCACTGAGATGTCCCAGCCAGCGATTGGTGAACATGGTTATCACATTGTTGGCCAGCATGATCCCGGAGATAATCGTAATGTCCAGACCGTGTTCTTTGACCAGCAGAAAAATGGCGAAGGTCGTGAAGATGTGACGGCGGCAGCCTCGCAAAAAAGACAGCGTGTAGTACAGCCAGTACTTCCGCTGCAGACGAACCTTGCGCCGTTCCGATTTGCCGCGATTCGACGGCAGCGCGAATACCAGGTATATCCCCACCGCCGCCACCAGAACGCCGATAAAATAGAACGTCACCCGGTAGTCAATAATCAGGGTGAGTCCCAGCACCAGTCCGGCTCCAACCAGCCCGGCCATCGATTCAAACGATGCCAGTTTGCCCTGGGTTTTGCCGAGTTCCCCGGATTTCGAGAGCATCAACAACTGCGAAGTGTTGGACGGCTCAAAGTAGTGGAAGCCAAAGGACATCAGAACCGTGCCCAGACCAAGCATCAGCAGAGAGGGCGACAAACCGCAGACAATCAGCCCCAGTCCAATAACAACTATGGACAGGGCTGCGATTTTTGACTCCGTGAAATACAGGGCCAGGGCACCGGCACCAAAGGCCAGAAGGCCCGGAATCTCCCTGGCTGCCTGAATCAGACCAACATCGGTCGGAGAGGCGTCAAAAACCTCAACCGCGAAGTTGTTGAACATGATACGCCAGGTATAAAAGCCTATCCAGACAACGACGGCCGACAGCGTGACGGTGACCACCGAGACGTTTTTGATTCGCAGATCCATAGACCTGAAAAGATAGCGAAAGTTCGGGAAAAAGGCGACCGGAAGTTACGCGGCGGGGTGCACCGGAATCCAGCGGGACAGTTTCCGTCAGCGAGTCATTCAGGACTGATTTACCCCTCGATTTGAACCATCGTTTTGTAAATTGCTGTCACTTTCCGCCGATACCAACAGAGAGCGGGCAAAAGACCAAAAGGGGATAGTGTGTCTCACAGTGTGGGTTTCTATACTATTGCAGGGAAATCATGACCGTGGCCAGTCGACCTGACCTTGAAGAATGCCGTTTCCTGTGGATACGGTCCTGCGTGGTACGTCATACGATTTTGGGCGTGGCGTTTGGATCGCTTTTTCCACTCCTGGCCGTATTGGTGGAAGTGTGGCAGGCCGGCTTGCCCTGGTCTCTTTCATCGGTCTGGCGAGTACAGGCCGACTCCATCCTGCTCTGGATCATTGATTCCGCACCGCTTTTCCTGGGATTGGCCGCCTGGCAGATAGGACGCAAACAGGAGGAACTGCGACGGCTCAACAGAAGTCTCAAGGAATCGATCATCAACCGCACCGCCGAACGTGATGAGGTATCGTCAAACCTTGATCAGGCACTCCAGAAACACCGCCTGGCGGAGGAACAATACACGGCGGCAAACCGCAGCCTGCAGCAGCGGCTGGATAACATCCTCTCCATTCAGAAAGATCACAGGGCAGTCACTCTACTGGACCTGATTGATATCAATCGTCTACAGAAACTGCAGGACACGTTTTCCGACGCCTGCGGGTTGGCCTCACTCATAGTTGATCTCGAGGGCGTGTCGATAACAGAGCCCAGTCG
>JAHIVM010000152.1 GCA_018816665.1 Candidatus Zixiibacteriota bacterium | reverse complement strand
TGGAAAGCCACCAGGTCATCGCGAGTGATAGCGTTGACACTGGACTCCGTGCGACGGTACGGGATAGTGCAGGGATGATCGCCGTACATGAGGAACTGCCATTCCCGGGATTCAATGTCCGAGGTCGATGCATTGCGCTGCTCAAGTTCCGAGAGTACGTCCTTGCGGTACAGGTCAAGCGCCTCCTGTGAAAACAGCGGTTGATTGAGGACCTTGCGGAGAATCCCGAGTCCTTCATCAGCGTCTTTGGACAAACAGAACAGCCTTGCCGAGCCGCGAGACTCGCCGATACGGACCGAAACCTCGCCGGCCAGGTAGGCTAGGCGCTCATCGATCTGTTTGGTCGTCATGCCCTCGACATCGCCGTTGCGCATCAAGTAACCGGTCATGTTAGCCAGGCCGGCTTTGTCCAGCGGCTCGTAGATGGAACCGGTGCGCACAATGACGTTGACCTCGAAAGTCGGATATTCGGGGTTTTCGATGATGTACGCAGTCGCGCCGCAGTCGAGCGTGTGACGGTAGGTCTCGGGCTTCGGCGGTTCGTATGTGAGTTCCTTGAATTTCAGCTTTTCGGGATGGTCGACTATTTTGCCCGCCTCAACGACCGGGGCGGCAATCATCACGGATGCCAACGCGAACAGGATCATAAGCGTCGCCAGCCGGCCGAACGGCAATACGGATTGTGTGTTCATATTACAGTCTCCTTCGACGAACGCGTTATTTGGTTCCGGCGGCTTTGAGTTCGGCCAGGTGATCCCTGGCCACCTGCATCATCTTTTCCATCATGGCCTTCTCTTCCGGATCTTCGATCGCATCCATACGGCCGGCCACCATGCCGATCATTTGCTCGAGCTGGGCGGCATCGGTCATGCCTTTGATCCGCGCAATCATCTGGGCCATCATGGGGTCCTCGGCCGGTTCACCTGAGCTGCCTTCTTCTTTTGGGTTGATAATCAGTACATTGCGCTGATCTTCGTCGAAGTACGTATTGGCGACCCGCTGGACATCAGCAGCCGTGACGGCATCGCACATCTTACCATTGTTGTTGGCCTCGGTCCAATCACCGAAGGCAGCGTTCTGACCGAGTACAAACAAGATGCCCATGCCGGACATCATATCCATGAACTGGATCTGACGCATCTTCATCTGGTTTTTGACCTTCTGCAACTCGTCCTCGGGGACCGGGTTGGCTTTCAGGTCTTCCAGTACTTCGTAAATGGCCGCTTCCAGTTGTTCAGCCTGAACATCGGATGTCCCTTCCGCGGAAATCTGGAAAGCTCCTGCGAATCGTTTGGAATCCTGGGAGGCATCGACCGCAAGGCCGGAACCGCCGAACATCCGTCCGCCGCCGCCGCCGGAGCTTTTGGCGATACCTTTTTCCTCGACCAGCTTTTTGTAGAGTCGTCCGGTTTTATCGCTCATGATGCCGGCCAGTACCTCCAGCGGGTACGAGTCGGGGTGTTTCCAGGCGACCGTGTGGTACCAAACTTCGGTCTGGGGATTGACCTCGGCTTTGGCGATCAGGCGTTTTTCGCCGTACTGCTTTTCCTCGAGCGTGATGACCTCGGGCGGGTCAACTTTGCCGCGCGGGATGCGCTCGAAATACTGCTTGACCATTTTTATCATTTCATCGGGATTGAGATCGCCGACAAGAATCATGGTCAGGTTGTTGGGCGCATAGTAGGTGTCGAAGTAGTCGTTGGCCTGTTCGCGCGTGATGTTTTCTACATCAGAAGCCCAGCCGATAACATCCCAGTGGTACGACGATGACTTCCAGAACATCGAGCGGAAATCTTCCTCGATCAGACCTGTGGGGGTGGATTCGGATGACAGGCGACGTTCCTCGCGGACCACGTTGCGCTCGGAGTAGAATTCGCGAAACACGGGGTTGGCAAAGCGGTCGGATTCCAGCCACATGTAAAGCTCGATTTTATTCGAGGGCAGGCGGACGAAGTACCCGGTCATGTCCTCGGAAGTGAAGGCGTTGAGGAAAAACCCGCCGTTTTTGGAGTAGAGTTCATCGAGTTGATCTTTGATAATCAACTCGCGCTGTTCCAGAACGAGGCTGTCAAAGACAGCATCGAGTTCTTTGTACCTGGGAGTTTTGGCCTCGGGCGCCAGCATGTCGTTGATCTGGCCGCGGCGCAGTTGCTGGCGCATGATTTTTTCCTCGTCCCGCATGAGTTCCTTGAGCGAGTCGAGCTGGGCCATGATTTTGCGACCGCGGACAATGTCTTTGGTGCCGATGGTCTCGGTGCCTTTGAACATCATATGCTCAAAGAGGTGGGAGATACCGGTGATGCCGGTTGTTTCGTTGGAGGACCCCACCCGGGCAAATATCGAGGCCATGATTGTGGGGGCTTCGTGCCGCTCCACCATCAGGACCTGCATGCCGTTGTCCAGGAAGTACTCTTTGGCCTGAATCTCCTGCGCGGCGGCCGGTAGCGCGGCGCCGAACAACAGGATGGCACAGACCAGAACCCCTAACACGCTGCGTCCGTTCATGAACTGCTCCTTCCGAACTGCTGTGTATCTTGGATCTGTAGTTTTTTTGCCTGCCCTACCAGAGCTTGAAAAAGCCAGCTAAAAAGGTAGCGGATGAGTCCGGGAAAAGCAAGGGGCGACTGTACGATGCCCCGATCGCCCCGCTGTTCATCTTGCTATTTCAGGGGCCGTCGACTATGATTCCGAATCACATCCTGCTCGGCCGGTTTGTTGCCGGGAGCGGGACCAACGGAGGGCTGCGCGTGGCGTATTTCAATCTCAAGCCCGGGACCACCCTCGGGCGCAATTATTTTGTGGTGGAGCAGCTCGGCGACGGCTGGGAGGGGGAGGTTTATAAAGTTGAGGAACGACGGACCGGGGTGTTGCGAGCCGCGAAGATCTTTTATGAAAGCCGACGGCTCACTCCGGCTCAACTTCGGCGGTACACCCAGAAAATGTACCGGCTGCGGTTCTGCCCGCTGGTAACCCAGTATCATCATCGGGATGTCGCCCGGGTGGGGCGGGAATCGGTGGAGATTCTGGTGTCGGATTTTGTTGAGGGGGAAATGCTCTCTGATTTCCTGGCCCGTCAGCCGAAAAAACGGCTGACATCATTTGAGGCCCTGCATCTGCTGTATGCGCTGGCGGTGGGTCTGGAACCGGTGCATTACAAGGGCGAGTATCACGGCGACTTGCATGTGAACAACGTCATGGTCAAGCGCGTTGGGCTGGGTTTTGATGTCCACCTGATTGACTTTTTTGATCTGGGGAAGTCCTCGCGGGATCGGGTTCGGAGCGATGTTATTGATCTGATTTCGTTGCTGTATACTGTCATGGGGGGCAAGTCGGGCTATGCGAAGTCCGGCCCGGAGATTCGTCAGATTGTGAACGGCCGGAAGCGCGGGTTGATCTCGCAGAAGTTCAAGACGGCGGGCCAGTTGCGGATCGCGCTTGAGAATATGGAGTGGTAGGCGGGAGGCGGTGATTCGCCGGCCCCCGCTTTTCGGCCCCCCTTTTACTTTGCCCTATCCCATTTCCGGCCATATTATTACTCCTGCAGAACGGGTTTCGGGTCTAAAGAACCCGGCCCCTTAACCGATAACGTTTAGTATGGATCAGGATTTTCTCATCCAGGATATCAGGCAGGCCGAGACTCAAGCCGAGACTCGCAAGGTCCTGCAGCACAAGGATCGCAAGCCCCTGTGGCGCGAATACCTTGAAACCGGCATTATTGCGCTGGTCGCAGCAATCCTGCTGCGCGTGTTTGTTGTTTCCGCCTACCGGGTGAATTCCGCCTCAATGGAAGGCGCCCTGTATACCGGCGACTACATTTTTGTCAACAAGCTGGCCTATGACTACGGCGGCGCTCCCAAGATCGGGGACATCATCGTATTCAAGTACCCCAACAACCCGGAGAAGGACTTCATCAAGAGGATAGTCGCTATGCCGGGGTCGCTGGTTCAGGTTGCAGACAAGGTGGTGTATGTCGACGGCGAGGTGGCGGCGATACCGCCCCTGTCGAAAAACATCGATAAGCGTAATATCCCCGGCGACCTGTCATTTCGCGACAATTTCGGGCCTTACACGGTGCCCGAGGGCCAGTACTTCGTGCTGGGTGACAACCGCGATGACAGCCGCGACAGCCGGTTCTGGGGTTCGGTACCCCTTGAGAATATCAAGGGCAAAGCGGTGTTTGTTTACTGGTCCTGGGAACCGTCGGAAGACGCTCCCGGATGGGGATTTCCGTACGTGATCGACGCTGTCCAGTGGGTTGGCCATGCCATCTATCATTTCCCGACCGCCGTCCGCTGGGGCCGCTTGCTCACGCCCCTTGACTGATGTCATTAGGACTCTACCTCCATTTTCCTTTCTGCCGCAATACCTGCTCGTATTGTGACTTCTATAAGGAACTCCACAGCCCCGAACAGGAACGTGCGTTTTTCTCGGCGCTCGAAATCGAAACCCGTCTGGCAGCCGAGCAGCTTCAAGATCGCGATATTCGTACGATCTACGTTGGCGGCGGGACGCCGTCGCTATCTAATCTTGAATTGTTCGCCCGCTGGCTCGAACAGGTGCGGGGACTGTTTCATGTTCTGCGCGGGATTGAGTTTTCGTTTGAGTGCAATCCTGAGTCGGTTTCGGTCGATGGTCTCGAACGGCTCGGCGAACTGGGCGTCAACCGTCCGGTGTTCGGCGTTCAGTCGTTCGACAAGAAGTTGCTCAAGCGGCTGGGCCGGCGGCACAATGTTCATGACACACATCAGTCCGTATACCTGGCCAATGCTTTGAGCTTCGCCACGTTTGGAGTGGATCAGATTTTTGGGATACCGGGGCAGACCGGCAAGATGTTGTCGACCGATCTGGATGCGATTGTTGATCTGCAGGCGCCGCATATCTCGTATTATCACCTGACAGTTGAACCCGGGACGCCGCTGGCGGAGAAAGTCGATGCGGGCAAACTCAGAATCCCTGAGGCGGATCGGGTAGCGGCGTTTTATCGCGCCGGCTGTGAGTTTTTTGCCGAGGCGGGATATAAACGCTACGAGATATGTTCGTTCGCCAAACCGGGTCATGAATGCAAGCACAACCTGGGGTACTGGGAAGGCGAGGCATATATCGGGCTGGGACCGGCGGCGCATTCGTTTGTGGGCGAGCAGCGGTTTTACAATCCGCGGAGTATCGACGAGTGGGCATCGGCGTTGCATGAGGGGAACCATCCGGGTGTACCCGACGACTCCGGCCCCGACGAACGCATGACCGAGGCGATCATGCTGGGGTTGCGAATCAGCAGGGGAATCGACCGGGCTCGTTTTGCCGAGCGGTTTGATTGCGACCTGGACAGCCGCTTGAATTCTCAACAATACGAGATCCTGGTCAAGGCGGGGTATTTGATCTCCGAGCCGGGTGCATTGCGTTTGTCCGATGAGGGGTTTTACCTGGCGGATGAGATTGCCAGGCGGTTGTTGAAGTAGGGGGCGTAGTGACCTACGCAGGGCAGGTCTCTATTAGCCAATAGCCCGATCATATCCGAATCAGAATCAAGCGTAATCACTTCACCATATCAGAATCGCTCCGGAGACCTGCCCGATTACACAAAGGGCGGGCGGCCTGCCAGCACTGGTCTGAGTTGAGAGTGTCGGGTTTCTCGCTCATCCGCTATTCGCGGACGATCTCGGAACCCGACCTACATCAAGATTGCAGGGACTGTCCAGTACTCATGTCCTGGAAATCTTTTGTAGGTCGGGTTCCGAGGCCCGCCGAGCAGGCGGGGTGAGAAACCCGACAACTATGCCTCAAGAAACCAATGGATTCCTGCGTGCGCAGGGATAGCAGCGCTGGGTGCCTTATCTCTTTGCTCCAACACGGGACGCCCGTCGGCTCGTGAATCATGCATCCAGTTGCGGCGGGTCCGGGGACGCACCCACTACAAACCATCCCGGTCATCGAGCTGACCGGGGCATAAGGGTCCGGTACTCTCATTTTGGCCCCCTACATTGTGATTGTTCGGCCGGTATCAGGTGTTATATTGACCGCTTATGGACTTCTTTGAGGAACCCCGGGACGAAACCGCCCTGGACAATACCGCGCCGCTGGCCGACCGCATGCGGCCCAAATCGTTCGATGAGTTTGTCGGGCAACCCAAAGTCATCGGAGTCGGCACCCCCCTGCGCAAGGCAATTGAGGAAGACCGCGTACCCTCGATCATCTTCTGGGGTCCGCCCGGCACCGGCAAAACGACCCTGGCCCAGCTGATAGCCGGATCGACTCGCGGCCAGTTTGTGCCCTTCTCGGCGGTGACCTCCAGTATCAAAGAAATCAAGGCCCTGATCTCCAAGTCCCGCGACTATTACAATATGTCCGGCCGCCGGACCTATGTGTTTGTCGATGAAATCCATCGCTTCAACAAAGCCCAGCAGGACGCTTTCCTGCCATATGTCGAACGGGGCGATATTGTCCTGATCGGCGCGACTACCGAAAACCCGTCGTTTGAGGTCAACTCCGCGTTGCTCTCACGGATGCGGGTGTATGTACTGACCCGTCTGGCGCCCGAAGATATCCAGACCGTGCTTGCGCGGGCGCTCACCGACGAAGAGTACGGTCTTGGTGCCGACGGCCTGAAGGTTTCGCCCGAAGCGCTTCAGCATATGGCGGAGGCGGCCGATGGCGATGCTCGTCGGGGGCTGTCGCTGCTGGAAGCGGTCGCGGCCTATGTCGACGACGGCGCGGAAATCACGCTGGAAGCCGTTCAGGATGTCCACCAGAAGGGGATGCTGGCTTACGACAAGTCCGGCGAGGAACATTACAATCTGATTTCGGCGCTGCACAAAACCATCCGCGACGGTGACCCCGATGCCGCGATTTACTGGCTGGCGCGGATGCTGGAGTCCGGTGAGGAACCGCTGTATATCATCCGTCGGTTGATCCGGTTTGCCTCCGAAGATATTGGCCTCGCCGATCCGTTTGCGCTTACTTTGTCTATCAGTGCCCGCGATGCCTTCCACTTTTTGGGGTCGCCCGAGGGGGACCTGGCTATCGCCCAACTGGTGATTTATCTGGCCTGTGCTCCAAAGTCAAACGCCGCCTACATAGCTTTTGGCAACGCCCGGAAGGATGCCTCGACGTTTGGTTCGCTGCCGGTGCCGCTCTGGCTGCGCAACGCTCCGACTGACCTGATGAAAGAGCTGGATTACGGCAAGGGGTATGAGTACGCTCACGATCACGACGGCGCGATGGTCGACCAGGAGCATTTCCCCGACCAGTTGAAGAATCGTCAGTATTATCATCCCAAAGAGGCCGGGCGAGAGGCCAAGATATCAGAGTATCTCAAGCGATACCGTGAATACCGGGCCGGGAAGACCCGGACAAAAAGCTGAACCGAAGACCTGCCGATACGTTTAAGTACTATGCATCTCAAAAGACTACTCACAGTTGTATGTATTCTGGTGCTGCCGTTCGGCGTGCAGGCGGCCTCGCTGCTGGTGCCCATGGACGACGCACAGAACGATCACCTCAAGGCCTACGGGCTGGTGTATCGCGCCCTGGATATGGGCTATCAGTCCGAATGGCTGCTGAATTATCGGGCAGGATCGTTTCTGATTGAATTCTCTCCCGAAACCGCGAACCTGGCCCTGTTGATGGGAGTCACGGCGGAAAAAATCACATCGGGGCAGGTGGCCGATATCTACCGCCAGATTGAAGTCGAAAACATGGAGCGGGTGGAGCTTGAGAAAGCCCCGGCCATTGCCGTGTATTCACCACCGACCGCCCAGCCCTGGGACGATGCTGTCACGCTGGTGCTCAACTATGCCGAAATCAAATACGATATTATCTGGGACGAGGAAGTACTCAGCGGAGCACTGGAGGAATACGACTGGCTGCATTCGCATCACGAGGACTACACCGGTCAATACGGCAAATTCTACGGTGCCTTTCGTAATGCCCTCTGGTACCAGGCCGATGTCAAAACCAACGAGGACATGGCCCGCAAGCTCGGCTACAACAAAGTATCTGAGATGAAGCGAGATGTGGCCAAAACGATTGCCGATTATGTTCGTCGCGGCGGATTCCTGTTTACCATGTGTTCCGCCCCTGAGACGATTGATATTGCTCTGGCGGCCGACGGGGTGGACATTGTGGCGCGGGAACTCGATGGTGACCCCATTGATCCCGGCTACGAAGGCAGACTGGACTTTGGCCGGACGTTTGCCTTTGAAAATTTCGAACTGGTGACCGATCCGATGGTGTACAAGCGGTCGAATATCGACACGTATCCCGATCGCATGATGCGTTTCCCGCTGCAGGAGCAGGATTTCTTCTACCTGTTTGAGTTTTCCGCCAAACTTGATCCCGTCCCCACGATGCTCGTGCAGAACCATGTGGCGACAGTCAACGGATTTATGGGGCAGGTGACCGGGTTCCGCAAGTCGCTGCTCAAAAAGCATATCACGGTGCTGGGGCAGCCGGACAACTACGATGAAGTTCGTTATCTCCACGGGAATCTCGGGCGGGGGACTTTCACGTTCCTGGCCGGGCACGATCCCGAGGATTACCGTCACATGGTACATGATCCGCCGACAGATTTGTCCTTGCACAAACATTCGCCGGGGTACCGTTTGATTCTCAATAATATCCTGTTCCCGGCCGCCAAAAAGAAAGAGCGCAAAACCTGACGCGGTTCGGCACGCAGGTGAATTTCGTATGTGACTTTTCGGCTTGAGACTCGTTAATACAAGTAGCTCGCAGATTGTTCGGAAACATCTTTTCCCGGGCCGATATCATGCGAAGACTTGCCCTTTTGGTTCTATCAATTCCCTCTCTATGGCTTATCCAGTGCAGTTCGGACGGTGTCGTCAACACGGTTGACATGTCTGTGCAGGGCACGTGGGAGTGTGTGGGTGCTTCTGAGTACGGCCAACCCAGTACGATGTTTGTGGGCGGCAGGTGGCGGTTCTGCCCGGACGGCACACTCGAATCGAATTTCCGCGAGGATCAGATTCCGGTGATGTTTGACTGGGAACGGGATGGTGACAGGCTGCTGCTATACTACCTGGATAACGATCTGAGCCGGGAGGGCCTGGCCGCTGTCATGACACTTGATCGCCGGGAGTCGTTACTGATTGTATCCAGTACGGCATGCTACGAAGGGTTGCCGTCGACCGTCCACACTTTCGAACGACTCAGTCTCTGGTGTCGGCGATGACGATCCTGTTTTTTTTGACATCCGGCCCGATACTGCCTACCATTACCGCATGACGAGCGATTTTGACCGGGAGTTTATTGCCATCGACTACGGGAGCCGTCGGATCGGTCTGGCCAAAAGCGATCCCATGGGCATGATAGCATCGCCCCTGAAAACGCTGGAGGTCAAGTCGGTCAAACAGGCGCTGAGTGACATAGTCGCGGTACTCGAGGAATATCAGCCCAACGGCGTAGTCATTGGCTATCCGTTGCTGGCCTCCGGGGATCGCAGTCCCAAGTGTGATGAGATAGACCGGTTTATTGCCAAACTGGAAGAAGTGTATTCGGGGCCGATACATAAAGTGGACGAGCACGGAACCTCAGTCAAGGCGGCGGATATAATTCATGCCCACGGGAAGCGGGTGGGCAAGGACAAGCGCCGGATTGACCGTCTGGCGGCCGTGATTATCCTGGAGCGGTTTTTGGCCGACACCTACGGGACCTGAAGGGGTGCCGGGATCGTTTCGAATAGGTGTAAGAAATAGACAGGACAACAGGAAACAGGCTTGTACAAATACATCATCAAAGCGCTGGTATTGTTGACAGTGATCATAATCGGGTACCTGTATCTCAGCTATGCCTATCCCAAAGATATCGGCGACAAGGTCGTGTCGGTTATTATCAAGCCGGGCGATGGGTTCGCCACCGTGGCCGAGCAGTTACTCGATGGCGGCGTGGTTCGTTCAGGTCTGATGCTGAAACTGCCGGCCCGCTGGCGGGAACTGGACAAAAAACTGGTAGTGGGTCGGTACGACTTCACCGGCGAAAACTCCTGCCGGTCGGTTCTCAGCAAGCTGGAACGCGGTGACTTCCTGAAGATTCGGGTGACGGTCTACGAGGGTGCGCCGATCTGGAAGGTTGCCTCGGTGCTGGCCGAGCGCATGGAAGTTGATTCGCTCGAGATCATGGCGCTGTCGACCGACTCCCTTTTTCTGGATTCCCTGGGGCTTCCGTATCTTGAAGGGTATCTGTATCCCGAGACGTACTTTTTCCCCTGGGGTACGAACACCAGACAG
>JAHIVM010000151.1 GCA_018816665.1 Candidatus Zixiibacteriota bacterium | reverse complement strand
GGGAAAATAATCGTGTCAACTTTGTCGGGGACTATCCGGCGAATGGTCATCCAGTTGAGCTTCTGCAGGTGCCGTTCCATTACTCCTCCAGTTTCGACAGCAGGCGTTCCATCACCTTTTCGGTCTCCAGACCGGTGGTTTCATCGCCCTCAAAGCGATACTGATTGATGTCGCGCGCCATGAGTTCAAGCTCCTCGACACTTTCCACCGCATACCAGATTTCAAGTTCGGACCAGGAGAGCTTTTTCTCCGTGAAGGCATTGGCCACTTCGGAGTAGATTTTCGGTGACTTCCAGTCGAAGCCGGCCAGGTCAAAATTGTACTTGCCGGACATCCCGATGTGATAGTAGCGTCCCTCGGGCGTGGGCCCGAAAACGGCATCGCTCTGTTCCAGCATGCGCAGGGCGGTTTTGTACATCTTGGTGGTCATGGTCGGCGTGCGGCTGCCGGAAAGAAGTACTTTGCGGTAACCCTGCGAGAAGCATTCGCGAAATATCTTATCAAGGCGCAGCCCCCAGCGCTCTTTCTCCATGGCGTGCGAGGAGAAGCGGGTTTCAAATTCCTTGGCCTGCTTGCCCTTCAGTTTTGACTTGAGATAGTCGGTAATGAGCGCAACCAGTCGCTGTCGTTCAGGGTTTTCAATGTAGTACAGCCGAATGTCACAGTCGGGGACGTTCAGCGCGTTCATGATCGTATCAGTGATAAACGCCTGGTGGAAGAACCGGAGACCATCGCCCTTGATGGCACCGAGGTCCATGGTGGAACCGTCTTCTGTCAATTCCTGAATGCAAATAGCAATGATTGACTTGTCTGTCTTACTGGACGCCATACCTACCCTTAGCGGTTACATATTCTGTTGCCACGGAATATAGGGCAGCGGGTAACGGCAGTCAAGTTGCACCGACCGGTAAAAACTGACAAAAGTTTGACGCCGACTGGTCACGGTCGGCGAACCTATTGAACGCGCTGCAGTTCCGCAATCATGTCGGCCGGGTCCACGACCCCCCGGAGTATCTTGCGAACGTTGCCCGAAGAATCGAGCAGCAGCGTAGTCGGCAGGGAAAACTGCTGAATGCCAAAACGAGACAGAAAATCCCTGGTAATGGGCGAATCCGCCTTCTCCAGTTGCACCTTAATAGCCACAAATCGTTCGGCCTCGGCGGCGACATCGGCGTTACCGAACGTCTTTTTGTCCAGCACCTTGCAGTTGGCGCACCAGGTTGCCCAGGTGTCTATCAACACCGGTCGGTGTTCCGCCCGGGCCAGCGCCAGACCGGCATCGAGATCATGAGTCCACGGGATGAGCGACTGCTCCTCGGTTGTAGTCCCTCCTCCTGAGACCGGCAGCCACGATGACGCCGGCGGGAGGATCAATCCCTGTAGCAGGATAGTGCCAATCAACAAGTAGAGCGAAACGACAAAGGCCAGGATACCCAGAGCCTTCTTGAGGCGCGGGAAAAATCCGGCCTCGGGAGTCAGTCGATCCAGACCGCCGCCAAACACGCCAAACACAAACAGCAGCAGCCCGGTCAGAATGGCTGTCGTGGTCGCCGACAGCAGCGTACGGAGGAAAAAGACTGCCATCAACAGAAGCACAAAACCAAAGAACTTTTTGACCGATTCCATCCACTCGCCGGAATGAGGCAGTTTGCTGATGCTCGATGAAAACGTCCCGATTATCACGTACAGTGTCCCGAGACCCAGCGCAAACACAAACAGGATCAAAAACCCGAGTACGGGCGAGCCGCTGGTTGCGATGTACAAGAGAATGCCGGCCACAAACGGTCCCACGCAGGGGGACACTACCAGGGCGGCCACCACACCCAGCACGATAGCGCCGCCGATGCCGCCGCCTCCCCCGCCGGTGCCCAGTTTGTTGCGAAGACCGGCCGGGACCTGCAGCTCGTAAAGACCGAACATCGAGAGCGCAAAAATAACAAACACAATCGCAATGCCAACAACCACCGGGGTGCTGGCCAGCCAGGCCCCAAACACACCGCCGATCAACGACACAATCAACCCCATGATACCGTACATCACCGCCATGGTGCCGACGTACACGAGTGACATGACAAAGCCGCGGAAAATCGAACGATCCTGGCCGGCAAAAATACTGACCGTGATAGGGATCATCGGGTATGTGCAGGGCGAAAACGAAAGCAGCAGGCCGGTCACGAAGGCCAGACCCAGCGCCAGGAAGTATCCCCAGAACCCGTACTCGGCAATCAACCGGGCCAGATCGGATTGTTCTTCGGCGCTGACAGGCTCGGTACCAGTGGCGGCCTTGAAAATCTCGGGGTGCAGCGGCGTACCGGCAGCTCCCACAGTGATTGCCAGGTTGGATACTGCACCGGCCGGAGCCCGGCATTCCATGTCATTGCAGGCCTGACTGGTCAGCGTGACCGGGAGCTCATGGACACCCGTGGAGAGATCATTGGCCAGGGTGACGTCAAAGGTAATAACAACCTTGCCGTCGTACACCGACATCATGTCTTCCCCGAGTTTGACATCGTGACCCCGGGGATAAGAAATATTGTCGACCGCGAGACCGGGTGTGGACGCCACGGTCAGTTCGGCCGGAATAAGCCATTCCTGGTACGGTAGATGGGAGTTGATATGCCAGCCCGGCTTGATGGTTACCACCGCCGCCGCGGCGTAAGTTTTGCCGGCTTCGGCCGAGGTCACAGAGAAAGCGGTTTCCATCTCGGCCAGGACTTCTTCTACCTGGCCGGACTTTCCAAAGGGATTTACCTGGGCCGCAACCGATGTCAGGCCGAACAGGCCGACGGTAATCAATAGTATAGTGAGGGCAGACCGGATTTTCATGCTGTGGCAGGTCATCAACTTTCTACTCCGTCAGTCAGGTTTCGCCGGCCCGGTTGGCGTATCGTGACCGGCCCGAATTACGG
>JAHIVM010000150.1 GCA_018816665.1 Candidatus Zixiibacteriota bacterium | reverse complement strand
GAAGGCGTCGGCCGAAACCACGCGTATGGGTACCACCCGCCCAACTTCCGGTTCGTCACAATCGAAAAGGACGATCTTGTTGCCATCGGTTCGAGCCCGCGCCTTATGTTTCGAGCGGCGCGAAAAACCTTCGACCAAGGCGTTCTGCACACGGCCGATCTCGCGCTGATTGCTGTGCAGCGAGATGTCCTGCTGCAGCGAGATCAGGCGATTCAACCGGTCTATCTTCTCTTCCTCAGGAACGTCATCGTCAAACTTGGCCGCCACTGTTCCGGGACGCACCGAGTAACGGAACATGAAGGCGGAATCGAAGCGTATCCTCTTGACCGCCGAGAGCGTCGCTTCGTATTCCTCTCGGGTTTCCGACGGAAACCCGACGATCAGATCGGTGGTCAGGGACACGTACTCCAGGCTGGCCCGAATGTACTCAACGGTGTCAAGGTAGTGTTCAATGGTATACACCCGGCCCATCCGCTTGAGTATGCGGTTGACCCCTGACTGCAGGGGCAGATGTATGTGCGGCATCAACCGGGGCGACTCCGCCATGACATCAACCAATCGGCGGGACAGATCCTTGGGATGGGAGGTCATGAAACGAATTCGGGGCATGGTTGTCTCGGCCAGCAGACGGCGCAGCAGGCCGGGAAAATCCATGCCCTCGTGTCGGTAGCTGTTGACATTCTGTCCCAGCAGTGTGATTTCGACCACACCTTCATCGGTGAGTCGTTTTACCGAATCGACAATGTGGTTGGAGCGATGAGATCGTTCTTCACCCCGTACGTACGGCACAATGCAATACGTGCAGAAGTTGTTGCACCCCCGGGAAATAGACACAAACGAGGAGTGGTCGTTCTCCTTCACCGGCTGGATAACATCCATGTTTTCGTGCCCGAAGGCAGTCATCACGGAACTGGTGCCCTCACGATTTTCGATAGCATCCGGCAGCTCAAACATGCGATCCGGCCCCATGACATGGTCGACATACGGCGCCCGTTCCAGGAGTTCCTCTCCCAGACGCTGCGCCATGCAGCCAACTACCGCGATTCGTTTGTGAGGCTGCTGCTTTTTGAACCGGGACACCTCACCCAGACGGCCGAACACGCGTTCCTCTGCGTTCTCCCGAACCGAGCAGGTGTTGAAAATGATCAGATCGGCGTCCTCTTCATTGCGTACCCGGCGATACCCCCGGGTCAGAAGAGCCGAGGCCAGCGACGAGGAATCGGCCAGGTTCATCTGGCAGCCATAAGTGGATATGTGAAACGTCTCAATTCGCTTTGTCTCGGGCATCCGTACTTCCCGGAGTAATAGTGAGAACTCGCCCAGCCTGATTAGACGATACCCGGTTTACCCCCACAAAATCAACAAAAAACGGCCGTCCAGGTCGGACGGCCGTTCTGATAAGCCACTTTCGAGACCGCTAGAAACAATCGGCCAGCGGCTGGAAGTTAATAAACAGGAAATCTATCAATTCCGTCAAGTCCGACACGTCCACCTGACCGTCCGGGCTTGATTCAGGCATGAGGTCCGCCTCTTCAACACAGCAGAGCGGCGTGAAATTGATGAACAGGTGGTCAATGAGATCCGTCAAATCACCCACGTCCACCGATTGATCGACATCATTGCACTCACCCATCAATTGAATGTTACCCCGCGAGCCAATGCAACAGGACAGATTCTCCTCCACCCGGATCGAAAACGCCGCCGAATCCGCCCAGTTGATGAGATTGTCTTTCACCTTCACAGTAAAGGTGAACAGGCCGGTGTCATTGGTCGACCCCAATATCCGACCGGTGTTGTCGATCGTGTACCCGGTCGGGAGAGCACCGTCGATAATCGTCACCGTCTGCCCGCTTGAACCGCCTCGATACTCCACAGTGTCGGTATAGGGAGCATACTGCAGTCCATTGGCAAGATCACCCTCCAGGCTGACAATAAACAACTCCCATGCGCGCGGCGTCACAGCCTTGAGTATCCAGCCTGCCGGGTCCAGTCCCACATTGTCCAGATCCACCGGGCTCACCAGCTTGAACCGCTTCTGCCGTTCATCGGCCCACACCACAGCCGTGTCGCCGCCGGTGCCCGCGTAATCCAGATACAGGTCTACCGGCATGCGAAAGACCTGGGGACTGGTGGTTTGGGTCTGTTTGATCACCACGTAGACATCGTACATGCCCGTGTCGTTAGGCTCGGTCATGTAGTAGTACCAATAGTTGGGATAGTAGGTGCCGTACACCCAATCCTCGAAAAACCAATCCAGTTCATCGCCCGTTGCCGCCTCAAAAACATCCTTGAAGTTCTCCGTCGAGGCCGCACCATACTGATACTGGGAGTTGTAATAGGCACTCACCCCAGCCGAAAACTTGGCTTCGCCCAGCACACCGCGCAGCATATGCACCACCCAGGCGCCCTTGTCGTAGCTGAGGCTGGGGCTGAAAATACGGTTGACCGAGGTCGTGTCATCGCACCAGACCGTCCCGCCGCCGGTATACCGCATCCCGTTCATATAGCTGCGATAGGACGACCAGCCCTCTTTGTACAGGTAGTAGACCGCCTCAGAATACGAGGCCCAGCCTTCGTTCAGCCAGATATCTTCCCAGGAGAGACAGGTGATCATGTCACCCCACCACTGGTGACTGAGTTCGTGAACGATAGTCGGGATGTGAAACCCAAACCAGTTGCCGATCATGGAGGTCATCGTCTGGTGCTCCATACCACCTCCCCAGAGGAAGTTGGCATGGCCGTACTTCTCTTCCAGGAACGGGTAGGGACCAAAACTTGCCGACAGAATGTCAATCATCTCGGGAGACTGGCCCCAGGTCGTCAGGGAGGTCGTATACTGGTCCGGAAACACGGCGTGAACGATAGGCATCGTATCAGCACCGCCGTTATACACGTAATCCTGTTCCCACACGGTATACGGATAGATCGAAACCGAAAACAGGTAGGTTACAATCGGGTACCGGACGCGCCAGTAATACGTGTGGGAGTTGGGACCCGCCGCAACGGTCGAGTCCAGCAATCCGTTGGACCCGACATAGAACGACGTATCCACCTCAATAGCGATGTCCATCGAGTCCGGCTTGTCATCCATGCGATCCTTGCAGGGCCACCACGTTCGTGCGAAGTACGGTTCGGACAGCGAGCTGATCATGGGCCTGCCGCCGTACGACGAAAAGTCGAAGGCCTGGAGCCCGCCCTCTGTGGGATGCCCGAAATACCAGATATCAAACTCGAACGGCTCTCCGGTATCGTACGCCTGGTCGAGTGTCACCGTGACAACATCGCCGCTCCGGGTGAACCCCAGCGGCCCCGAACCCGATACAATGGAGTCGACTGTCATAGCGGTATGCAGATCAACCTCCACCGCACTCACTGCGTCCTCCGCGGCCAGGGCCGCGATAGTGTTGCGCCCATAGAGGATCTGCGTGGTATCATTCACCCGGATATACAGGTCGTAGTACAATACATCATAGTTCGTCTGGGTACTGAGAACCTCGGCCGCGGTGACAGTCTGGGCGTACCGGGAGCGAGCCAGGGCCTCTGCTTTTTTCTCCGCCATCATGGCGTGCAGTTCCGACGGTGAGATGCTGTTCTCCCAGCTGAATTTCTGATCAGCCAGAGCTGTTCCCGGTGCAAAAACGAGCAAAAGGAAAAACAGCATGGCTGAGGTAAGAATGGTACCTGCCGTGATGCTGGACGTTTTCAAGAATACCTCCGGTAGTGTGTGAGTTCCTGTGATGTTGCCGAGATCAGTCTCAGCGGAGCAGGCCAACGCTGGAGAGGGTAGAAAAAGCTGCGTCGTCCGTCTAAATGTAAGAACACCAACGAATTTGTCAAGGTTCCCTGTCTCAAAAGCACGGCCGCCCTCTCAAAAAGGAGAGGGCGGCCGACGAAACTTCGTGGATATCCTGTTGCAGGACTACTTCTTATACGGGTTCCCGCAGGGGATTGGTCCCTGCTGAAACATGTATATGATCATGTACGTGAGATCACCAATATCCACAACATTGTTGCAGTCGCAGTCTCCTACTAAATATGTCGGCCTCGGGATCGGTCCCTCAAGGAACAAAAAGCGAATGAGATCCGTCAAGTCAGCGATATCGATAATGGCATCATAGTTGACATCACCATGGAATCGCCAGACACGCAACGAGAGACTGATTTTGACCGGCGAGTTTGAGGCCTCCGGAGCGAGAATAAACAACGAATCCGGATACTCTCCGAACGTATAACCGGCCGGATTCAGCAGGAAGGGCACTTCGGCAGGCACGTTGCCGACAGTGTCAAACGGCGCCAGCCAGTCGACATCCTCCACAATCTGCCACGCCATGCAACCTCCGTACTGGTTGTCTATCTGCATTCCCTGATGCGACTTTGGCCCTGTGTCTTCCTGGTAAGGAATCGTAATCGAGGTTCGCGACGGCAACACCACGGGTGCTTCCGTGCCTTCGATAACCGAGTACTCGACAATGACGAGTTGTGGGCTGTTGACGGCCCAGCGGGAAGTGAACATTATGGTGTCGTAATATACCCCGGCCGGCAAACCGGCTTCCAGGGCCGAAACCATGAAACTGCGGGGGGCCTCACCTGCCGTTCCCTGAACATTGACAATATCTGACTCCCAGAAGAAATCCACCCACATGGGGTTGTCCCCGCCAACATTCAGCACGCTGAACAGCTGCTGAGGAAGGATGACTCCGCTACCCTGACCACACTCGTACAACTCCAGGTGTACGGTGTCCTCGGTAACCCGTATCTCGGCCGGGTTGGACAGCACGCGAATGTCAAGTATCACCCGCTGCGGCGAGTTGATCGCTTCGTTTGAATATACCCACACGGTATCCACGAGCCGACCGCCATCGCCCACGGAGGTGGTCTTGAACCGTACACTAACCGAGTCATCGGCCACCGAAGCCGATGGGATCAAACCGATGATCGGTATGGAATTCTCCTCCACCCAGAAATTCATTGTTCCGGCACCACCGTTGCGGACGTAAATCGAACGTTCGAAAATCGGTAGTTCGGCCGGACTCACAACAAAGTAATTTATGGCCGAGTCCACAACGATGATCGGAAGATCAGATCCCACGGAGAGATACACAGGCACATACACCGGATCGTTGTCGGCAGTCGGATCCGTAACCACGATCGTATCAATATAATCATCATAGACCAGTCCCGTGATATCCACCGTCAGAGTAACCGTACCATCATCCACACCGCTGGTTGGAGATAGCGACAGCCAGGACTGGCTATTGAGAACAGTCCAGTTCAGCGCGACACCACCGGTGTTACTGATGGAGAGAACCTGAGGCGACGGGTTGCTTCCGCCCGCGATGGCGTTGAAGAAAAACGCCGGCGGTGACACTGCAATAGTAGGTGCCGGTTCCGCTAACTCGAGACTGACATATACAAACCGGGGGCTGTTCGACGCACCCGAGGCTTCAACCCTGATCGAGTCGAAGTACGTGCCTGCCGCCAGGCCCAGGGTATTCATGGAAACAGTCACTGTCGCCGGCGTGACCCCCGAGACAGGACTCTTTACAATCCAGGACACGTTCTCGATCACCGAAAACGACAAAGGGGCGTTGCTCGATAACAGGTCGAAGGTCTGAGACGGAGGGTCGGGGTCCCCCTGAACACTCGTGAAAAACAGGGTATCGTCCGAAACGATAAGGTCCGACGGCGGTGTGTAGGCCGAGTCATAAACGACGTCCGGACCGGTGTAGTACGGGACGTAGGAGGCGTTGAATAGCTCTATGAACTTCAGTTTCGCCCCGGCGTTATACTCACTGGTGTCTACCACGATGGAATCGGTCACATCCCAGTCGGACAGCGTGAAATAGTAACTTGCCCAGAGACGACGGGTTGGCCCGGCGACCATGCCCGATCCGCTGATACGGGTACCGCCGAAGAGAAATTCCTGGTCGGCATTGGTGGTTGCCAGGCTGTTGCCCTTCAGCAGAAAAATCTGGAGATTGAACGCAGCAATCGCTTCGGCTGTGGCCTTGGCGCTGTCCATCTGCAGATTCGGATTGTCCCAACCGAAACCACAGGTGGCCGAAACCACATCGTTGGAATCGTTCAGAACATAGAAGTCCATTTGCACATGAAGCTGGTTGGTGGTGGCATCAGGGACTGTGGATATGACCATGTCCACTGTGTCGGCGACACCGGCATCATCAGGATCCTGTTCAAACTGCGCGTGCGCCGAGCCGACCATAATGATGGCCAGGCCCAAAACAATGGCGAGTAGCCTTCGACTCATGACTTGCCTCCATGCAGATACATATTGATCGAGGTACTATTATTCTGTATGCAAACAGACGTCGTGCGAAACATGCACTCATATGCAGATGAAACGTGTGAACGTGTCATACGTAATCGAAACTGTGAAATTACCTTATCAGTACTGTCCTGGTACCAGTTGGCGGTAACGAGTAGGTTGAGGACGGTGCCGCTCCCTAGTTATGCTCAAATATAGACCTCGGACGGTCAGCGTGTCAAGCAGTAAATGGACGGAGTGGGCACTGGCAGGTGTCGCGACGAGTGATGCGACATCAGAGACCGCATCACTCTTCTTTTTGGCGGGGGGCTTTCTTTCGACCGGTCGAGCGAGCGACCTTCTTTTTGGGAGAGCCTTCCTTTTTGGCCCGCTCGATTTCCTCGGCAAACATCTTCTCGAGTGTGTACGCCGACGGTTTGTAATCGCACAAACACAAATCAAACAGCTGATCAACACGCTCGATGAAGTAAAACTTCGTCTTCCGTACGATTTCCCGGGGCAGTTCCTTCAGATCCTTCTCGTTTTCTTTCGGCAGACAGAGATTGTGAATACCGGCACGATACGCCGCCGCAATCTTCTCCTTGATTCCTCCCACGGCCAGGACCTTGCCGCGCAGGGTCACCTCACCGGTCATGGCGATATCGTTGCGGATCGCCCGCTCCGCCATGACCGAAGCAATCACCAGCGACACGGTAATGCCGGCCGACGGACCATCCTTGGGAATGGCTCCCGACGGGAAGTGTATGTGAATGTCAAAATCACTGAAGTCAGAGGAATCGATACCCAGCATATCCGCTTTGGAACGCACGTAGGAGTGGGCCGCCTGAATCGACTCCCGCATGACTTCGCCGAGCGAACCGGTCGTGATTATCTGACCGTCGCCCTTCATCCGCAGGCCCTCGATAAACATCAGTTCGCCACCGGCGCCGGTCCAGGCCAGCCCGGCCGCGATGCCGATTTCGGGGCCCGATTCCATCTTTTCGGGTATGAAGTACGGCGTCCCCAGGTACGACTCAATGTCGTTGTCACCTATGGACCACGAGGTGTGCTTCCCCTCCGCCTTCTCCAGGGCTATCTTGCGGAATATCTTCTCTATCTGCTGCGAAAACCCCAGCAGTCCCGCCTCCTGCGTATAGCCGGTGATTATGCGCGTCAACCCCCTGTCCGAAATCCGGAACTCCGACCGCTTTAGTCCGTGCCGTTTCAACAGGCTCGGGATAATGTACCGTTTGGCAATGACTACTTTTTCCCGCGCGATATACCCCGGCAGTTCCATGATCTCCAGCCGGGAGACAAACTGCTCCGGGATCTCTTCAAAGGATCGCACCGAACACACAAACAGCACTTTCGAAAGATCAAACGGCACGCCCACGTACGCATCAAGGAAACGATCGTTGTAGCGAGTATCAATGACCTCCAGCAAAGCCATGTTCACCGAGGAGTCGTTTTCGACATTGAAGTAGTCGATATCCTCAATCAGGATCAATGGATCGCAGGTGCTGGCGTTGCGCAGCGTCCGAATGATCTTCCCGGGATAGGCACCAAGATACGTCCGCGATGTGCCCTTAATATCAGCCACGTCGGCAATTCCCCCGACCGAAATCCGGATGAACTCCTTGCCCATGGCCTGAGCAATAGCTTTGGCCAGCGACGCCTTCCCGGTACCGGGGGCGCCCACCAGGCTGAGGGTGGGGCTTTGATCCTTGCCGCCGAGCAGCTTACGTACCGACAAGCGCTGAAGGATCTGTTCTTTGAGGCTTTGGGGACCGAAGTACTGGGCATTGAGCACCTTTTCGACCCGACCGATCTCGTATGACTCGGGGGAGCATTGTCCCCACGGCAAGTTGAGCAACCAGTCGAGGTAACTTTTGGTCGCCCCGTATTCGGCCGATGCCGCCGAAAGCTGAGTCAGTCGGTCTATCTCTATGCGGCCGCGGTCGACCACCTCGTGCGGCAGCCCGGCCTTGTTTTTGAGTACATTGCGCCAGCGGGCCGCCTCTTTTTCCTCACCGAAGTCCTCGCCGAGCTGGCGACGGATTTCGTGCAACTGCTGGCGAAGGAAGTGGCTTTTCTGGTCCTCTTCAATCTGGCGTTTGACTTTGTCGGTAATGCTCAGCTCGGTGGCCGCTCGACTCAACTCGCTGTTCAAGTGGATCAGCAGCGTTTTAAACCGGGTCTCCAGGGAAACGGCTTCGAGTAACTCCTGCTTGGCGGCCAGCGGGAAATGCATGATCGAGGCCACCTGATCGGCCAGCACGGCGGGATCATCCAGGTTCATTTTGAGCACGTTCGAAAGCTCGGGAGAGTACATGGGATCCAGGTGTGCGATTTCGCTGACAATGGAGATGACGTCCTGACATCTCTGCCGAATCGTTTTGGCAACAAACGGCGGCGTATCGACCGCACAGGCGACTACCTGAAGGTAGGGCGAATCCGCTTTGATCTTCAGGATCGCCGCCCGCCTCAGCCCTTCCAGGGTCGCAACCTGCGACCCGCCTACGGCCTCGCGCATGTCCCGTACCCGGGCAAACACGCCAACCTGATGGATGGGCGGCTCACCCGGAGTTTCAACTTCCGAGTGGGCATATGAAGCGACAAACT
>JAHIVM010000149.1 GCA_018816665.1 Candidatus Zixiibacteriota bacterium | reverse complement strand
TAGTTCGAAGGCGCAATACCCACAAGAGAGAGCTATATAGTCGTACTGTCCCGGCGCGGTGTGCTGTTCAGGATGGCGCCTACGGTTTCCAGAGCAGTGGTCAAAAGTTCGCGATTGTCGGCGGCACTCAAACATATGCGCACCGCCGATCCGGCGGCAGCGGTATCGACTGCAAACACTTCCGACGGCGCGATTGCCACACCGCGACGATACGCCTCGGCCGTGAAGGCCGCGTTGGTCCACGGGTCAGGCAACGGTACCCACACAAAATGGCTGGTGGGGGCGGCCCGAAATCGATGACCATCGAGAGCCGTGGCGGCCAGAGCATGGTTCCGCCGGGCCTGAGTGCGTCGACGTTCTACCGTGGCCGCAGCTGTGCCGTCGTTGATCCAGCGAGCGAGAATCTCCACCGGAATCGGCGACACCACCAGCGTAATGGCATGCAGTGTGTCCAGCATGCTTTGACGAAACCGGGGAGGAGCCACGACAAAAGCAACCCGAAGACCGCCGGCAATGACTTTGGATACCGACGCTACCATGATGCCGAGATCCGGTATGAGTTCGGTGAAAGTTGGAGCAGCCTCAGGTACCAGAGCGCGGTGAATCTCATCTTCAATGACCGGCAGCCTGTATCTGCGGGCTATTGCCGACAAGTCTCGTTTGCGTTCAATCGGCATGGTGATATTGGTCGGGTTGTGCAAAGTTGGTACGGTGTAAAAGGCACAGGGACGGTGCTTCCTGCAGACTTCGTCCAGCACATCCGGCCGGGGACCGTCGTCATCGCAACCCATACCCACCACCTGCAGTCCCAGCAGGTCACCGATGGCTTTCAGGCCGGGATAGGTGTACTCCTCCGTCACAACCACATCGCCGGGGCGGGCGATAGTTGACATGATCACCATCAACGCGTGCTGGGCACCGGCGGTGATGATGATGTCATCGGGTTCAACCGTCAGGTCCAGCCGTTCCAGCCAGCGGACACCGGCTTCACGATGCGGCCGGGGGCTTTGCGGCGACGGATACCGGAGGAGCTGCTGGACATCGGGATGCCGGGCCAGGCGACGCATGGCCGAGGACAGGTCCGGATCCTCAGAGGGGCTGGGATAGTTGGCGCTCAGATCGATCACCGCTGGTTTGGTGTCGGTCAGAGCGGTGAGCGCCGCGGCTCGTCGACGAAGCTCGCCCACGAAGGTTCCGCGACGGCCGTCGCCGTAAATCAACCCCCGCTGTTCGCCGATTGAATAGGCGCGGGTAATGGTTCCGATGGCCACGCCGAGCGAGTCGGCCAGTTCACGATGTGTGGGGAGGCGATCCTCGGGGGATAGCACGCCGGTCTCAATGTCTTGAGCCAGGGCGCGGACGACTGCCAGGTAGAGGGGCTCATCGGAAGACCCCAATACCGGTTTCCATACGTTTGTCATAGTGACAAAGTATATGTAATCAATGCCGATTTGTCAAGTAAAACCGTTGACTGGTATATATATGGAAAGATCATTGGTTTATTGTCATAGTGACAACATTCGCATTGACAATATGACAAAGTTTACTAGAATGCATTGTGCTGTAACAAATAGTGCGAAGATCAAAGACGGAGATAGAAGATCATGGCTGCTCTCAAATTCAAGCAGGTGGACGTGTTCACCGAATTACCCTTCCGCGGTAACCCGGTGGCGGTGGTGTTTGGGGCCGATGACATCAGCGATATCGATATGCAGCGTATAGCCCACTGGACCAACCTTTCGGAGACAACGTTTCTCCAGCAGTCTGACACGGCCGATTACCGGCTGCGGATATTCAGCCCGGTCCGTGAATTGCCGTTTGCGGGCCACCCGACTATCGGCTCGGCTCATGCCGCGCGCGAGGCCGGATTGGTCGATGCTCAGGCGGTCTCATTCAGCCAGGAATGCAGGATGGGACTGATCCCGCTCACAGTTGAGAACAACAACACACTGTTTGCCCGGGTGCCCGATCCGACTTTCATGACAGCCGACATCACGCGCTCCATGCTGGCCGATGCCCTGGGAACACACGAGGTCCAGGAGCCATCAATTGTACATGTCGGTCCGGTCTGGGTAGTGACGCAGGTAGCGGATTACGATGCCCTCTACGATTTGAACATCAACAACGACAAAATCACGGCTATCAGCCAGAAGATCAAAGCCTCTGGTGTATGCGCCTTTGCGCTTGATGAAAACAACACCGTGCATGTCCGGGCACTGGCCCCGGCCGTGGGCGTGGTCGAGGACCCGGTATGCGGCAGCGGCAATGCCTCGGTGGGCGCTCATATTCGTGCCACCGGCCTTCGTGATATCGTCGGCGAAACCTATACCGCCCGGCAGGGGAAGGCGCTCGGGCGCGACGGTTACATTCATGTGCGTATCCCCGACGATCAGATTCAGATCGGTGGTCGGGCGGTCACTGTGGTTGACGGAGAAATCACGATCTAGCGATTGTGCAGGGAACAGATCACGCAAGACACATCAACACGCACATCACCAGACCGGGCTCCCGAGTTTTCGGCCAGCGAGACCGCCGAATCTCGCCGCGGCTTTATCTACGGCATGGCAGCCTATTTCTGGTGGGGCGGCATGGTGCTGTATTTCAAGGCGGTGGCGCATATCGCGGCGGTGGAAGTGGCGATTCATCGGGTCTTCTGGTCGGCCCTGATGCTACTGATCTTTCTGGCGCTCGCCGGCCGACTGCGCAGGACATTTGACCTTCTGCGCTCACCGCGGGTCCGATGGACGCTGGTTGGGTCGGCGATACTGATCGGCAGCAACTGGGTGCTGTATGTCTGGGCGGTGGCCAACAACCTGATTTTGCAGACCAGCCTGGGATACTACATCAATCCACTGATCAATGTGCTGCTTGGATGTGTCATTCTTAAGGAACGGTTGAGCCGGGCGCAAATGTTCAGCGTGGCTCTGGCCGGAGCAGGCGTGCTGATAATGGGCTGGGCACTGGGGCGTATTCCGTGGGTGTCGCTGGTACTCGGCGGCAGCTTTGCGGTGTACGGACTGCTGCGGAAACGGGTGGCGGTCGACGGCACAGTCGGGCTGGCGGCAGAGACAACTTTGCTCACGCCGCTGGTGGTGATTGTCGCGGGCTACATGGCGTTTACCGGACAGCTTGCGTTTGGCCATCAGGGGCGCGCCACTGATCTGTTGCTGATGGCGGCCGGTCCGGCCAGCGCGCTGCCGTTGATTGTGTTTGTGGAGGCCTCGAAACGCCTGAAGTATTCCACGCTGGGTTTGATGATGTATGTCCTGCCCACCATCTATTTTCTGCTGGCGGTGTTTCTGTACGACGAACCGTTCGGAAGTTCGAAGCTGATCAGTTTTGGTTTCATCTGGGTCGCACTGACCATCTATACGATCGATTCTCTGCGGCAAAACGGCCGGGAGCGAGCGGACCAGCGGGCGCGTGAGTTGTCCCGTTTGTCGCTGGAATGCCTGGAGAGTTGCCCGGAGACCTCGACCTTGATTCCGAAAACGGAATGATGTTCCGGGTGCCAGCCCGGACCACATCCGTCCACCTCGCCCACCAATTGTGCAGACATGTGTGTAAACACCACATTGTTGTTGCGTGATTTCACCAAGAGTGTTATACGCCAACGGCATACGCCAATGGCACGGCCTTTGCTTAACGCCCGGCAGTGTCAATAACTACTGTGAACACATTACAACGAGTACAATTACCTTCGATGTAAGTTAGCTAAAGAGGATACCCTGTCATGTACGCACTCAAAAAACTCCCCATTCTGGCCGTCACTGTTTTTGTCATCGCGATATGTGCCTCGTCGCTGTCGGCCCAGACAAACTTCCAGGGTGGCATTCATTTCAACGCCGGCTTCCCGCAGGGGGAGCTTAAGGATCAAATCGACCGCAATGCTTACGGCCTGGGCGGACAGATCTTTTTTGCCCCGCAGAAGAGCCCGCTGGCGCTGGGTATCGAACTGGGCTGGATGAACTACGGCTCAAAAACGCGCAACGTGCCGTGGGGGCCAACGATCCCCGATGTCACGCTCGATGTGACGACCCAGAACAACATAGTGCAGGGCTTTCTCGTGCTGCGCGCACACATGCCGAAGGGACCGATCCAGTTGTACGGCGACGCCCTGGTCGGTTTCAACTATCTGTTCACCGAGACGAAAGTTTCCGATGAGGATGATCTCGATGAAATCGCGAGTTCGGTCAACTTCGACGATCATGCGTTTGCCTACGGATTTGGTGGCGGCCTCATGGTGCCGATCTACACGCGCAATGTCGCCAGGGACGGCGGCAAGGCGCTGCAGGTTTCTCTCGACGGCGGCCTTCGGTACATCCTGGGCGGCGAGGCGGAGTACCTGACGGAGGATGGAACCAGGATAATCAGCGATGTCGTGATCCACACCCCGCAGATATCCAAGACAGACATGCTTCGCCTGCATCTGGGCGTGTCGGTGAGTTTCTAGCTCGCGATGCGGTTACCGCCAAAAGTGCCGTCGCGTGTCTCACGTGGCGGCATTTTTTATATCCAATTGGGTTCAATTGTAGCGACTGTCTTGTTTGTCAAGCGAGATTTGGTTTCCAGTTTTCTCCTTTCGCCAGCATCGTATTGACGATTGTGAGCAGTTTTCTCATGGCTGCGACGAGAGCGGTCATTTTGGGTTTT
>JAHIVM010000148.1 GCA_018816665.1 Candidatus Zixiibacteriota bacterium | reverse complement strand
CGTGCGACCGATCACAACTTTCAGGAACTCCCGCAAACTCACCAGCACCTTGCGTACCGATCCCGACCAGGCGGGATTTTTTGAGACCGCCGGGCTGGAAAGAATCCGCTCCAGAAAGTATTCA
The DNA here is from genome assembly GCA_018816665.1 of Candidatus Zixiibacteriota bacterium. GTDB lineage: Bacteria > Zixibacteria > MSB-5A5 > GN15 > FEB-12 > JAHIVM01. The sequence continues at coordinate 4,918 of JAHIVM010000148.1, read as the reverse complement.
AAATTCTCAGACAATAGATTTTCATCTTCCGGGCCGATGAGAATCGCCTGGGCATCATCCGTAAATCCGTCGAGGATATCAGACTTCGTAATCACCAGGTCGGCCGGAATAGGCAGGCGGGCGCTCAACGGGGCCAGTTGCTCCAGCATGTTCACAAAGGCCGCAACATGGGCCTGGGTCTGCAACTCGGCGCTGAGGACCTTGGGATCAAACATGAACAGCAGTCCGTCGCACCCCGTCATGAAGTCCCTGACTTTGTCCTTGAACTCGCTGGGATCGGAGATCGAGACGGCTGCGCCGGGATAGTCATAGGCCACCACCGGTAGCTTTTTGTCACCCTCAAGAATGGCGTTGAAACGCAGAACTCTTTCGGTCTGGGTGGGATCGGGGAATTTCTTCTCCCCCTTGAGATCAACCACCGTACCCACTTCAGAGGAGACACCAAGACCCCAGATAGACCGATAGTTGGCCAGGAACTCGGCGGCCGTGGCATTGTCCGTGACCGACAACTGCAGATTCCGCGAGACCTTGCATTCTTCGTTGAGCACGGTGAAATACACCGTTTTACCTGCGTTGGTATGGCCAAATACGCCGATCCGGACTCCGGCCGGCCAGTCAAACTCGCCGGCGCCTTTCTGCGCGCCCTTGCGTTTCGAGGCCGCTTTGGAGCCCTTCTTGAATATCTTGAGAATCTTACCGAATTTCACTTGGCTGATCTACCTTCCACCTGATCGTTACCGGCCGCCGGCATTGCTCGACTGCTGGGTTCGTTGCTGAAACTCCTGCAACTGCTCCTGTCCGTACTGCTGCCACTTCATGGGTACGTAAATGGCCAGAAAAACAAACACGACGATTAAGACACCATAAAACACGTAGGCCGGGTTGCGCTGATTCATGATGAGTCGGAAGTACCCGAAACTTGAAAACGCACCCTTCATTTTGCCGAGCAAGCCGGCGAATCCGCTCTTCACCCGGGACCAGAAATCCGATGTTTTGAGATATCCCCATTTGGTCAGTAGGTGCGCGACAAACGCGTTTTTCGCACTCCAGCGCGTGAACGCATCCACTCGCTGCAGATGGAATTCCAGCGAGGTCCGGTCGGCCATGAGGTCGGTCCCCAGTTCAAGCCGCCGGCGGGTCAGTTCCACCACCTTGAGATGATCCGGCATAGCCTGGAATTTCTCCGGTGTGATGCCGGGATCTATCGGACGACCGAACTTCCCCATGTAGCGAGCGATTTCTGCGACCAGAAATTCCCGCAGGCGAAGGTTGTTGCCCAGACTGCCTTCTTCAAAAATGGCCGGCAGGAGGTGATTTTCAAAGTACGGGATATCCTGCTTCACCGCCCGCAGGCCGCGACAATAGGAATATGCCTGGTTGGTCTGACCGTCGGTATCAGCCTCCGACTCAAAGTACGTAATCAGCACCTGGACCGTCAGCAGACGCAGGTCCGATGACGTCAGCGGCGCGGCCTGAATGCGCTCCAGGAGGAAGTGATCCACTGCCATGGCGTCGTTGCGCTGATCCCGCAGGGAATGCAGAACGGCGATAATGCCGTTGTAGGTCTGGAGAAACGCCTCCGTCTCGAATTGCGCCGAAGCCGTTTCGTACCGGTCCAGGTAACCGAACAGGTCTTGTATGTAACGCTTAATGTCCACCGTCAATCCTTATGTCACGCCGAGTACAGCACCAGGTCGGATGAATCCATTGCCACCAGTTTGCCGGTGTCCCGGGCGCCTCTGAAAATAAATGTCACCTGACGAACCGCCTGCGACTTGAGCATATCCTGCGGATGCAGGGCCACCTTGTCGCCATAGGAAGTCACGTCAACATCGACCGGATCCGTCTCACCAAGACCGCGCGCCTCGTTGATTCCCAGCCGCACCTGCATGTTATTCCATTCCGGGATCGTAAACAACTCCTTTGACAGGAGTGCGACCGTGTCGGCGACCGGCGACGGACTCGCAAAGTCAATGGTCAGGTAGCTGAGTTCACCCACCTGCGAAACCGCGTGACCGCTGCAAGTGACGGCCCGGTATGACTTTCCGGCGTAGGTCAGGGTATCCGAAGCAACCGCCTGCGGGCCCAGTTGTTCCCGTTTCAGTTGGGCCAGGAAACCAAAGATTTCCCGCATGATGCCCATGGTGTCACCGATCATGCGAAGCTGCCCGCCGATATCACGATGGTTGTACTCGGCCAGCAGGAAGGAGTCTATTGAAGCCAGGAAGTGAGCCACCTCGGAATTCAACTGCTTGATAAAAAAGCGGGCGTTGAGATAGTCTTTCAGTCCGGGGTGCAGATTCAGCAGCGTGGAAAATACCCGCAGCATTTTTTTGAACCCGATGACAAAGTCGATCGGGTGGCCGCTGTTGCGCCCCACCACGAACTCGTCCAGGGTGGCCGACAAATGGTACGCCATGGTATACATGGTTTCTTTGAAGGCTACCTGCACGCTGGAGCTTTCCTGGGACAATGCCCCGGCGGTAGTGATAGCCGCGTATGCCCGGGAGGCCAGCGATAACAGATTCTCAAGCCGGTTGCGAAGGTCTGTTGCCTGCTGCCCCAGCCGTTCATCGGCATCAAGCGTCAGGCACGGCGGGAAGTAGTGCTTTGCGTGCGCAATGTCTCCCCCGGCAGCCCGCAGCTCGGCGATTTGCAGTACCCGGCCCATCGGCATGGACGGCTCGCTGCCCAGATGCAATTGATACGAACCGCACAGGTACGGCATACGCGGAACATCTTCAGAAGGATCCGCATCGCCGCATACACGCTTGGCATCGGGGTCAACACTCAGGTACACCGGGACGGTCTCCGCCGTGATTTCGGCCTCGGCCATGATTGATTCATTGCCCGAGGAGCCGATCTCGATATAGTGGCCGCCGGGTGTGAGTGCCTGGCAGCGGACGACCTCGACCCGCAGGACATTTCCACTGAGCGAGGAACTGAGCATAAGGGCCGGTTCGGCCGCCGCCGACCGTCGTACCAGCCCGAACCGGTTCCCCGCCGAAACGGCGTGCCAGCGGGCCAATTCCTCGAAAAAGCGTTCCTGGTCCCGGAGATGCTTCATGGACAGGAGCATCCCGTCCTGCCAGTTCACGGACTGTAACTTAAAGTCGCTCATTATGTTGCCTCAGAATCACCTGGTTGCAAGGTAGAGTCCCGTCCTGTCGTTGTCAAGGTTTGTGGCGACAACCCGAACTCTGGTCGCCGATCACTCATCTTGCAGCGGTTAGTGTTACACATATGCGGTATATCCCAGACGAGCGTCATCGCCCGTTGTGCCCAGTGACCGACATTTCGCTGTCGATCGAATGCGCAACCGATATTCCAGATTCCCCGGTGCGCAAAACGCCAGAATTCGCTCAAGTTTCCCCCGCCCGTCGCCGCCGGGCAGAAAACGGGAGACCTCATCGGCCGGCACGCCCCGTACTACCACCTCGTAGCAGGAGTCGGATTCGGTGAACGAATCTCCCAGCAGTGTTTCGTGTCCCAGCCGTGCCTCAGGCGAACCCAGACGAAGTTGCAGCTCGGGGGGAATGTCATACGTTTTGGGAACGCTTTCAATTATCTCAAACTCGTAGCCGAATACCATGTGCAGTACCCGGGCCATGCTTTCGGCGTTGCCGGCCCACTGATGAAACAGAGGCATCAGTGCCGACCAGAGCACGCCTTCATCGTGGGCGTCGGAGATCAGGGAGTCCTCAAAGTGAAAGAGGTCCAGGTAGCGCGCGGTATGGCCGCGTTCGGTGAAGCCCTGGCCGTACAGCAACTCCTGGAAACGGGCGATACTTTCATGCCTGATTACCGCCGAATCAAACGGGGCGGTTAATCGACGCGCGTTGTCTTCCCAGGTGCGGGGCCGGTTCGCTTTTGGATCCAGACCGTAGAAAAACTGGTAGGGCATGTGATCGACGACACCGACACAGCCGACATGCAGGCGAATACGCGTTCCGGGCCCGATCTCGGTACCGGCTTTTGGCTCCTGCTCGCGAACCTCGCCCCGGTAGTTTTCGTGTTCACCGGCGGCCAGTAACTCGATCGTGTCCACATCAACCCCGAGTCGCATCAGGGTCATCAGTGCCGTGGTCGCATGAAAGGGTTGATGCCGGTCGCAGAAATTCGGCATGGTCGCGGTTCGGGCCGGGCTCATGTCTTGCGGATCTCCACCTTGAAGTGTGTATTCAGCGGCGCCCGCGACTTCAGGAAACGGCCCAGCCGCTCACGCATCAACTCGAGTTCATCGTCGGAATAAAACTCCGACTCCGTCACATCGATCCGGATCACCACACACCGTCGCACACCGTTGGGAGTGCGCTCGACGCCGTTGGCGCATTGCGCCCGTTTGATGCGGGGATCAAAACTCCTTGCCCAGCGGGCGATTTCCGCATAGCTCAGGGCGCGGTCGCGGTTGCGCAGACGGGCCGACACCTCGTCGACAATCTGTTTTTCGGTCTTGGCCGGCATCGCCCCGGTCGTCCGCACCACGTTGGCGCCCCCGGAGAGGCCGGGGTGGCTTTCGTACAGGTCGGTGATCTGGCCGATTTCAATCCCGTTGGCCGCCGTGCCACCCGTCACGGAATACGTCAGCGTCAAGGAGTCGGGCGGCAATTCCAGGCGCGATGAAAAGTCAAACCACAGTACCAGTCGTCCCCGCCGCTCTTCAATAGCGTAGGCGCCGGCGGCAGGATCCTCGTGCAAGCGATGACGGGGCAGGTACGTTTTGCCCGTGGAATCCACCACGTTGGTGATGCCCAGGACTTTTTCGATCGGCTCAGGAAGCTCCACCTCGACCAGGCGGCTGCCTCCGGTATGCTTGAACAGCGTCAATTCGTTCTTGTTGGTAGCCACAAAGCAGCCGAAATGAAAACCCACCGGTGACCCGAGCTGACGTTTGTCGCCTCCCTCCGGAAGGTCCAGG
>JAHIVM010000147.1 GCA_018816665.1 Candidatus Zixiibacteriota bacterium | reverse complement strand
GCAATGGGACCCAATGTTGCCGGTGTTATCGGCTCGGCCGTAGCCGCCGGTGTGTTCCTGACCATGCTGCTGAAGTAATCCAACAGACTAAAAAGAAAAAGCCGGAGTAGTCACTCCGGCTTTTTTATTGTCATAGTGAGGATCGTACGATCACTTCTTACGCAACGCATTCTCCTGAGCATCAACCACGGCGATAGCGGCCATATCGACAATCTGGTTGACATCGAGCGTACGGTGCAGGACGTGTACCGGCTTGGAGAGACCAACCAGGATCGGCCCGATAGCCGTCAGTCCGCCCATGCGCAGGGCCAGCTTATAAGCGATGTTACCGGAGTTCAGATCCGGGAAAATCATGATATTGGCCGGCTCCTTCAATCTGGAGAAGGGATAGTGCTTGGCCATGTAATCCGGCATCAGTGCCGTATCAGCCTGCATCTCACCGTCAACCAGCAACTCAGGATGCTTCTCCTTGAGTATGGCAGTCGCCCTGGCCACCTTCTTCGATTCCGGCAACGGGGCCGAACCGAAGTTGGAGAAGGACAACATCGCAATCCGAGGCTCGATATTGAATGCCCGGGCCACATGCGAGGCGCCCACCGCGATCTCCGCCAACTCCTCGGCGGTCGGGTTCACATTCACCGTCGTGTCGGCAAACATGTACACTTTGTCCTTCTGCAACATGACAAACAGGCCCGCGGCGCGAGTCACGCCGGGATTCAGGTCAATCATCTGCAGGGCCGGACGCATAGTCGACGGATAGTCGGTGGTGGCGCCGGACAGGACGGCATCGCAGTCACCGTTGGCCAGCATGGCAATACCGAAGTGAGTGCGGTCGCGCATGGCCCAGTTGGCCTTCTCTATCGACATACCCTTGCGACAACGACGCTCGTAGAACCACTGAGCGTACTGCTGCCGCTTGTCTGAATCGACCGGGTCGATGATCTCGATACCCGTCATGTCTATTTCATGCTCTTTGGCCACGTCCAGCACAAACTTCTCGGTCCCGAGTATGACCGGCTTGGCAATGCCGTCCTCAAGAATCGTGTGGGCCGCCCGAAGGATACGGGAGGAGTTGCCTTCCGGGAACACGATACGTTTGGGATCCTTGCGGGCTTTCTGGGCCATCACGCGCATAATCACCCGACCCTTGCCAACCCGAGCCTCAAGCTCCTGCTTGTATTCCTCGATATCAACCTTGTGCTGGGCCACGCCGGTATCCATGGCCGCCTGGGCAACCGCTGCCGATTCCCATACGAGAATGCGCGGATCAAACGGCTTCGGAATGATGTACTCGCGACCAAACCTGAAATGGTCCACACCGTAGGCACGGGCAACCGATTCGGGAACATCTTCACGCGCCAGTGTTGCCAGCGCCTTGACGGCCGCAATCTTCATTTCCTCGTTGATGGCTGTCGCATGAACATCGAGTGCACCTCGGAATATGAACGGGAAGCCCAGGACATTGTTCACCTGGTTCGGATAATCCGAACGACCGGTGGCCATAATCACATCCTTGCGAGCCGCAAGAGCATCCGGATACGTGATTTCCGGATCGGGGTTGGCCATGGCGAAAATAAGCGGGTTTTCGGCCATTGACTTGACCATCTTCTGGGTCACACAATTCGCCACCGAAACACCAACAAACACGTCGGCATCAACCATCGCATCTTCCAGCGTCCGGCAATCGGTCTTGCGTACGAATTCACCTTTGTACTTGTTGAACTTGTCTCCGCGTCCTTCGTACATCACGCCCTTGGAATCAACCATGAGCAGATTCTCGTGCTTCACGCCGAGTGAACAGTACAACTTCGCGCAGGCGATACCGGCAGCGCCGGCGCCCGAGTACACAACCCTGATTTTGTCGATGTCCTTCTTGACTATATCCAGCGCGTTCAATAGAGCCGCCGCCGAGATGATCGCCGTCCCATGCTGATCGTCATGAAACACCGGGATGTTCATGGTCTTTTTGAGCGTTTCTTCAATGTAGAAACACTCCGGTCCCTTGATGTCCTCGAGGTTGATACCGCCGAAGGTCGGTTCCAGCAACTGGCACGCCTTGATGACCTCATCGGGGTCCTCGGTGTCCAGCTCGATATCAAACACGTCGACATCGGCAAACCTCTTGAACAGAACGCCTTTGCCTTCCATAACCGGTTTACCGGCGGCAGCACCAATATTACCAAGTCCCAGAACGGCGGTACCGTTGGAGACCACCGCAACCAAATTGCCCTTGGCGGTATACTTGTATACGTCAGCAGGGTTATCCTTGATAGCCAGGCAGGGCTCGGCGACACCCGGGGTGTAGGCGAGCGAGAGGTCCAGCTGTGTCGTGCAGGGCTTGGTCGGATTTACCTCGATCTTGCCCCGCTTGCCCTTGGAGTGATAGTCAAGGGCCAGTTGTTTCAAATTCATAACAAGCAAGCTCCCATATTGAGCTGTTGACTAATCGTGATCTTTTTCACGTGGCGAATATACCCCCCAATACTATGCGGTCAAGGGGATTTAACAAGTAATATTCAGGGGGATTGGGGCCTGAAGAGACTATGGCCGACACCGGCAGGCGATGTCTACCCGGCCGGCACTGCCAGATATCATATGTGGACGGCTATCACGCAGGCGTCATCGCCCTGCAACACCGATTTCACCAACTCTATCTCAACCGGTCGCCCCAGGATTCCTTCCATGATACCCTGATACCACCCGGCCCCACAATAGCAGTGCGTGAGCGAAATCTCCCCCTTCCGGGCCCGCACCTGCTCGCAATGACAATAGGCCATCTGACGCTCGTGAGGAGTGTTGGCCTTCTCAAATGCTTCCGGATCCCGGGGTGCCTTCGTGAAATAGATGGTGTTGCCCTCGCGACGGGGCCGAATGAAAAAGGGATTGCAGTACGAAAACTCCAGAACCTGGTCCAGATCGCCGGTTCGCTCGTACTCGGCCCGTAGCGTTCGGGTGACATCAACCGCACAGGCGCAGGAACAACGGGCCATGATCTCCTTCCGGTCAGATACGTCCGGCACAAGACAGTCCAGCCGGTCCATCGCACCGGCAGTCCACGCCGCCTTGGCGACCGGATCGTCCGTGGCCTTCTCGCCTGCCATCACTTCCCGCTCGATTTCCTCCCCGGCGGTCTTTCGAATACTGAGTGCCAGTTTCTGCGGCCAGGTCAATTCATCCATAGCTTAATCTCCACGCCTGCATCGTTTTCGGTCAGTTGCTCCGTTATACCAGAAGACGAGTCAACGCTGTCAATGTTACAGACGGTTTCCTTGTCACCGATCACCTTTGTTGTTGCCCCGCGGGCGCCTGAAGTGAATATACCGGCCATGGACAATCAGGCAAAACGATACCTCCAGATCTACACCGGCAACGGCAAGGGCAAAACCACCGCGGCAATAGGTCAGGCGGTCCGAGCCGCGGGCAGTCGCCTGAAATCCCTCATCATCATGTTCATGAAGGACTTCCCGTACGGCGAAATACGGGCACTCGGTAGCCTCGCCGACTGGATTACCATCGAACGCTACGGCAACGACTCTTTTGTCTTTGATAAGCGTCCTCCCAATGATCTGGAGAAAAACACGGCCCCAAATGCCCTTCGCCGGGCAGAAGAGGCTATCGACAGCGGCAAATACGACCTGGTCATCCTTGATGAGGTCTGCGTCACGACATATTTTGGCCTCCTGAGCCCGGAAGATCTACTGCCCCTGCTCGATAATCGGCCAGAATCAGTCGAATTGATCCTCACCGGACGCTATTGTCCTCCTGAGTGGATAGAAAGGGCTGATCTGGTGACCGAAATGACTGAAGTCCGACATTACTATACCAGCGGCGTCCTGGCCAGAAAAGGCTTCGAAAGCTAAGAAGTTCGCCTCGTAACCCCCTGCCCCCTGTCATAATACGTCACATGCGACGATTTCCGACCCCCTTGTCAGACATATTCTGTCACCTGTTCAATTTTGTGTCAATCCTGGTCTCATCCACCACCCTCTGTCGCACTTATGATGTTGACACCGGCCAGACTTTGTGTACTTTTGGGAAAACTGCTGAATAATCTTCGAAAGTTGTCCGCACTCAATACCTCACCAGCCGACTTTGAAGGGTCTTGGGGACTTTGGGATGATGCGATTGATTCGCTACGGGATGATACTGTGCCTTTTTCTGACTTCGGCTGAGGTATTTGGATCGTGCATAGAAATTACCTGGACCGCCACCGGCGATGATGGTGCCGTGGGTCAGGCAAGCTACTACGATATCCGATACTCCACCGTACCGATTTCTGAGGCCAACTGGAACCAGGCCGCCCGCATTACCACGGCCAAGCGACCCCAGCCTCCCGGCCGTGAGGAATATTTGCTGGTCTCCGGCCTGCAGCCTTCCACCAGGTACTACTTCGCCCTTAAGGTTGGCGATGAGCGTCCCAACTGGTCGGCGCTGTCCAATCTCGCCTCCAAAGTGACATCATCGTATGACTGCGAGGGCAGCACCGGCAATATCAACTGCAGTGCCGACGGCATGGTGGATGTCTCTGATCTCACTCACTTGATAGACCACCTGTTTATCACTTTCCGACCGCTGTGCTGTAAGAATGAGGCAAATACCGACGGATCCGGCGACGGCGGCGTCGATGTTGCCGACCTGACCCGGTTGATTGAGAACCTGTTTGTCAATTTCCGGGAAACCGCACCCTGCCAGTAGGGCGCCCGGATCGTCCACCCATCTCCCCAAGTCTTCCCCCGAACGCTGGAACTTTATGTAAGTGCTTACGTAAAACATCACAGCAACCGCAATTACCGGCAGGTAGGGATGACCTCACAAAAACCTTCGGGCGATGTCGACATACTGACCGCCCTGAAAGAGCTGGCTCTGGCCAGCCGACTCAAACGCCTCAGCGACCAGCTTCTCAGGGATGCCTCCCGCATATACCGTCGCGCCGACCTTGACTTTGAGGCCCGCTGGTTCACCGTCTTCTACGCCCTGGCTGAGAAATCACCCCGTGCCGTAACCGAACTGGCCGCTCATGTCGGCCAATCACATCCGGCCGTCAACCAGGTCGTGGGCGCCATGACCAAACGAGGTTTGGTATCCTCAATCACCGATCCAGACGATGAACGTCGGCGCCTGATTTCTCTTACTCCCGACGGCCTTGCCCTGCATCAGCGACTGGAGCCCCTGTGGGATGATATCGCCGGGGCTACCGGTGACGTTATCAATGAGGCCGGCCCCGAGTTGCTCAAGCTCCTGGACAACCTCGATGCGGCACTGTTGCATCGAAGCATATACGACCGCGTCGGCGATCGCCAACAGTCGCGCCGTCTGGATGCGGTGGAGATTATTGACTACCGGCCCGCCTATCGCCGATACTTTCGTGATCTCAACTACGAGTGGCTCAACCACTACTTTACGGTCGAACCGTCCGATGAAGCCCTCCTGGCTGATCCGAACGGCAACGTCCTGAAGAAGGGCGGCTGCATTTTGTTCTCGCGGGTAGACGGCGAGATCGTGGGAACGGTGGCCCTCATTCGTCACAGTGTCACTACGCTGGAGCTAGCCAAAATGGCGGTAACGGAACGTGTGCGCGGGCGGCAGGTGGGTCGGAAACTGGCTCAGGCCGCCATTGAACGCGCTCGATCTCTGGGCGCCGAACGGCTGATTTTGTTTACCAGTCCGCAATTGGAGGCGGCCGTTTCGTTATACCACGCGATGGGTTTTCGGGACGCAGTCCTGCCTGAAAGCGATATGCCGCAATACCAACGCTGCACCATCGCCATGACCCTTGACCTGACAACAAGACCGTAGAAAGATAGATGTGTACCGGAGGAAAAGAGGAATATGAACACTGCAATGAGTAGAAGACCATTGTCCGCCGCGATTGTCGTGCTGCTGGCTATACTGTGCGGCGCATTCATGCTGCCGGCCCAAAGCGCCGCCCAGCGAGTGGTGATGATGGGCGGCGAGGACGAACCTCGTATCACCAAAGAGCAACGTAGCCAGGCCGTCGACAGTATCAATGCCGCCCTGCTCGAGATCTACGTGTTTCCCGATGTCGCTCAGGAGATGACGAAACTGCTGCGCAAAAATCTCAAGGACGGAAAATACGACGATCTTGATCGGGTGGGGGCATTCAGCGAGCGCTTGACTGAGGACCTCCGCTCCATCAGCCATGATCTTCACCTCAGTGTACAACCGCGCCAGCTCGATCCCGAGCCGCAGGATCCCGCGGATACCTTGACCGACGAACAACGTTTGCAGCGCAGATTGAACCAGGCACGACGCGACAACTTCAGTTTCCGGAAGGTCGAACGTCTGACCGGCAATATCGGGTACCTGAAGCTCAACGGATTCGCCGATGCCGCCTACGGCGGGCCAACCGCTATCGCAGCCATGAACTTCCTCGGTTATTGCGATGCCCTCATTATCGATTTGCGCGAAAACGGCGGCGGGAGTCCGTCGATGATTCAGTTGATCTCAAGCTACCTTTTTCAAGAGCCGGTACACCTGAACAGCTTCTATGTGCGCCAGGAAGACAGCATCCATCAGTTCTGGTCCCAGGCCTATGTACCGGGGCCGCGCCTGACGGACGTACCTGTCTGGGTGTTAACCAGCAAGTACACCTTCTCGGCGGCGGAGGAATTCTCCTACAATCTGCGCAACCTTGAACGCGCCACGCTGGTGGGCGACACCACCGGTGGGGGGGCCCATCCGGTAAACCGGGTGGCATGGGACGGTCTCCCCCTGGGTATGTCGCTTCCGTTCGGACGGGCCATAAATCCGATTACCGGCACCAACTGGGAAGGGGTGGGAGTGGCACCACACATCGTGGTTCCATCGGAGGAGGCGTATGATGTCGCCCTGATGGATGCCCTTGAGACTCTCGCAGAGAAAAAGACCGACCCCCAGGAGGTGTACGCGCTGCATTGGGCTCTGGACGGTCTGAAAGCCGAGCGCAACAAACTGGAACTGGACGTCGACGACTTGGGTCAGTATACCGGCACGTTTGGGCCGCGCCGGTTCTGGATTGAGGACGGCATCCTGTTGTATCAGCGTGAGGGTCGCGATCCGTATCCCATGTTCCCGATGGGCGACGATCTGTTCGGCCTGAAGGGATTGGCGTATTTTCGGGTTCAGTTTGAGCGCGATGACAACGGACGGGTGGTCAGTCTGACCGGCAAGTATGACAACGGTCATACCGATCACAACGAGAAAACAGAATGAAACAGTAGTTCAGCTTCTCCCTGTGGGCGACGGCATCACCTTGCACTGCACCTACCTGCCCGTCTTCCACAAAACAACAACGGCGCCCCCCTCCGGGCGCCGTTGTACATCCACCTGTTCTCTGTCAGGGTAAATCTTATCGACGAGAGGTAACCCGGCGGCGCTTCTGGCCGGTCCACGCGTTCGCTTTTGCGTAACGATCCAGACCCTCGGCCGAGGCCTCGGCGGTCAAACGATCACCGTCGTCCAGCAGTCGATGCAGCGTTTCCACCGATACGTTGGGATGGTAGCATACCAGTCGGCGGAGTTCCGGCATATCATGCTGCGAAATACGATCCAGGGTGACGGCACTGGTCTGCCGATTAAAGCACAATGCGACTTTCGGAGCCCAGTCATCCAACCGCGCTACCCAATCCAGAAGCATGGGGCTTTCAAAATCGGCAATGTCATCGCAGGTGAATTCACCGGCGTTCCAGGCCTGCCAAACATCTTCAAAACTCTCAAAATTCCAGCGTCTTTTTGTCGCCACAACGGGCCTCCTTAAACTGGGAAAAACAACATATCGCCTTTCCCCTATATCGGCCGTTTCAGAAGGAGACTTTACTTTGGCTTGGTCGGGAAGCCTATTACCTACCGTAACTGACTGTTAGGGAATTAGTTAGTATGGAAGATTGCGCGTCGGAGGCAGTCCAATGAGCCCCGGCGATAAGTCGATGTATGGAAAAACCTGTAGGGCTGGCGCGCCTGTCACCAGCGAACGGTATAGACCCGCTGTCCGCCCCCCGGCGTCACTCCCTTGCCTCGAAATCTGAGATATACCTTCAGTACCAGCCATCCGAACACAAAGCCGCCGATATGGGCCAGCCAGGCCACGCCGCCACCGGTGGAGCTACCCACCAGCCACATGAGTATCTGGTAGAAAAACCATATCCCCAGCACCACGCTGGCGGGCAAAGTGACAAACGTAACAAAGAAGAAGAATAACAGACAGGTAATCCGGGCACGGGGATGCAACACGATATACGCCCCCATGACGCCTGAGATGGCACCCGATGCGCCCACAAGAGGAATCTGTGATCCCATGTTGAACAATGTGTAGGCCGCGACTGCTGCGATGCCCGCAACCAGGTAAAACAGAATGAAGCGTATCGGACCAAAGTAGTCCTCAACATTGTTGCCGTAAATCCAGAGGAACACCATGTTGCCGATCAAATGCATCCACCCGCCGTGGAGAAACATCGAGGTGAGCGGCGTCGCATACACCCACGCCGGAGCCTGATAATACACTCCGCCGTCGACAAACAACACCGGCACATAACCGAAGTTCATCAGCAGCGATGCAAACCCCTTCGTGCCCAGCGTCTGGGAGAATAGGAACACAACCGCGTTGATAACAATCAGAGCGATGGTTACATGCGGCGTACGAACAGTCGGTTGGTCGTCCTTGATCGGAAACAGCACCGGAGGATTCCTCTATTTTCCGGATTTTCTCTCTTTTGGTTTAACAACGTTGAATATCATGTATTGTTCGGTTTTGTTGCCCGCCCGATCCGTCACAATAAGCGCCAGGTGACAGTCACCTTCTTCCAGCGGCAGGTACGGTTGGGCCGTGCATCGCTCCGATTCCGGATCATATTCCACGATGCACCACTGTTTGTTCAGACGCACGTCGATCGAACGATCATCGGCGATTCCGGAAAGTGTGTCGGAGAGCATGAACTCGATAGTCGGCCGAAGAGACTCCACCAGGCGCCCGGGGACCACGTTGAGATCGCGAATCGTCGGCGGATCGAAGTCATGAACGGCTGCGAATTTGCCACCGCCCGTCGACAGCCCTCCCGTCACTCCCACCGGCAGGCTGTCGGCGTTGACCCAGACCCAGTTGTTTTTCTTTTCGTCCAGCCAGCACAACCCCGCAAATCGGCTCTGGGGATTGTCCGGGGGCACCAACAATTCGATGTTGAAATCCTGCCGGGCGGCAAAGGCTGCGGGCGTGATCTCATACAGGTCGGAGGCCAGCCGCCAGCGGGTTCGGGCTATCACTTTGCTTTTGGTGATTCCCAGATAGCGGGGTTCATACACATTGTCACGACCGGCAGTCAGAGAAAACACCGAATCGATCGCCAGGGTATCAGCCGGCTGCAAACCTGCCAGCACGATTGCCGCATCAACAAACTCCACCGCGGGTTCAGTTGTGTCTTTCGTGGTGGCCATGCCAATCCTGTCGATCCGATGGTAACGCGGGTCCGCCGGTACAAAGATGTGGTGTTCATCATTGCCAATGAACCGGGTTTCGAATTCTCGACCAAGCAAGCTGTCCCGGTAAAACAGCTCTATCCGTGCCGAGCTGCCGTACTTCTGAGGGCCCTTGATGTGGACCAGCAAACCGTCTTCGGTGGCCTCGTAGCTGAAATCTTCTACTACCACCGGTGACATGCGATGGAAGCCGTTGAACGGCTCCTGCGGCCACCCACAACCTGCCTGGGCAAACACGTAGAGTCGCAGTTGGGCAGCCCGGATCAGTTTCGCCGTCACACGCACCCGGATACGATTGTCGTCCAACGGCAGGACTTCCGCACTGGGCGTTTTCCCCCACTCCCCCTTGCTGTTGAACTGAACCTGTATTGAATCAATACCCAGTTCATCGAACCCGGTGCGCGGCGTGAAATAGAAGTCGTGCACCGTCGCTTCCACCTGATGCATGGAGTCGAGGACGTACATATCCCGCGACGGTCCCCAGAGAAAGGTAAATGATAGCTGCGACGTATTGCCGTACACATCTTTGGCTGTCACGAGCGCTTCATGCAACCCGTACCTGCCCTTGCCGTCGACCCCAAAGAGACCGTCATGTTTGTTCCGCGCCCGGCTGCCGTCAAAATCGTTGCCCTTGCGATGATACATCCGCCGCACCCGGCTGTTCCCCTCGGCCGCCTCATGCGGATCGTATTCGAGATTGACCGAGCGCCCGATTTCAAACTCCAGGCGGTCAAACACCGACTCATAATACCGGTCGCCGTCGATCTCCAGGGTCAACGAATATACGGCCTGCTTCATGCCGCCCGGCTTCATCTGATCGAAGCAATCAGCCAGAACGCCAAACGGGGAATCGAAAAACAAAACGGTGTCGAGACGGAACTGACCCTGACCTTGGCCCGCCTGTACGTCGAAGAACTGCCGACGTTGACCGTTGGCGAATATGGAATGACGATCACGGAGATGAAATCCCACGCGAGTGAAAGTCGGACGTACTTTTTCCTTCAGTTCAAAACCGTGGAGCAGCGGATTCACCGGCCGGTTGTGATTGTCACGCTTTTCGAAATGCAGATGCGGGGCTCCAGCTCCGGTCTGTCCCGAAACGGCAATCCGGTCACCCTGTTTGACCGGCAGCGAATCAGCCGGCAAGACCAGATCAACGAAGTATCGCTCCACCTCATGCTGAGCGAACTGAACCACATCCTGTATTTTCCCCTCGAAGCGGTTCAGATGGGCAAAAACGTAGGTGTAACCGTCGTCTCCCCTGACATACAGGCCCTTGCCGTAGCCCCCATATGACATCTTTATGCGCTGAATGTAGCCGTCAACCGGCGAATACACCCATCGACCGGTCCGGCCACCGGTCCGAAGGTCCAGCCCGGCGTGAAACCGGTTCGCTCGGAAATCACCGAATCCGGATGAAAGGTCTATGTTCTGCTTCAGCGGCCACGGCTGAACCTCGGCATAACCTGTTGAAAATAAGAGGATTATAACGATAAACCAGGAAGCTGTTGTGGTCGATACTTTAGGCATATTCCGTCAGTGTATTACAGGTTCTGTTCTTTTTACCGAACTTACGGCAAAGGGTGCCCGGGCGATAGGGTTTTTTGCATATTTGATCGGCAGAACCTTGCGGTTTACAGTGATTTAGGTATATTTGTCAGCCTGTTTGGTATATCTGCCGCCAGGTCCTTAGGTGCGTCCGGCGGTACAATTTCTGAGAGGAGTTGGAAGTAATGTTTAATGCGCTTCGCAAAATGATCCTGCCCATCATCATCATCGTTCTGGTGTTTTTCGCCGGAATGATCGTCTTGCAGTGGGGGCTGGATATCACCAGTCGCAACCAACCCGGCCAGGCTGTCAACGCCGGTGTTATTAACGGTGAAGAAATCTCCTGGAACGCATTCCAACAAGTGTACAGCTCCCTCTACCAGTCCGAGCTCAGTCGCACCGACGATGAGATTCCGGATGACCGTCTGCGGGAACTCGAAAGTCAGGCCTGGCAGCAAATCCTGCAGGACCGTCTTCTTATGCAGCAGGCTGAAGAAAACAACATCGTGGTGACGGCCGATGATATCTACGAGTATCTCAAAAACAGTCCGCCGGCATACCTGCAGCAGGCCCAGGTGTTCCAAACCGACGGTCGCTTTGACTACCAGAAGTATCGCAACCTGATGGCCGATCCCAACGCCGCCGGGCTGTGGGCGCAGCTCGAGCCGCAGATACGCGCCGATCTCATGAAAATCAAGCTGCAGACACTGATCGTCCAGACCGTCCAGGTCACGGATCAGGAAACGAAGCAGGCTTTTCTCGACGGCTCTGAGAAGGTCAAAGTTGGATGGATCAATTGCGACCTCCGCAGATTTACCCAGAAGGCCACCCAGCCGACCGAGGAAGAACAAAGGGCATATTTCGAGGAGCACCGCAACGACTACGAAGTCGGCGAGCGCATGGTCCTGAGCTATGTGAAAACCAGCCGTCGGCCGACCGAGGACGATTGGGCGATTACTCGCGCAATTGCCCAGGATCTGGCCGATTCCGCCCGAGCCGGCGCCGACTTTGCCGACCTGGCTATCAGCTGGTCTGAGGACGCCGGCAGCGCCAAGTCCGGCGGCGATCTGGGCTGGTTTGCATCCGGACGGATGGTGGGTCCTTTCGACAGCGCGGCCTTCGCCATGAAGGATGGCGAGATATCCAACCCCATCCGAACCCAGTTCGGGTGGCACGTCATTAAACACGAGGGCTTTCGCACCACCGATGGAAAAAAAGAAGCCAAGGCCTCGCATATCCTCCTGAAAGTACGAGCGTCCGCACAGACCGAGGAAAGCGCCTACCGCAAAGTCAACGACTTCGCCAACGAAGTTGACGCCGAAACCTTCACCACCCTGGCCGAAGAGCGAGGCCTCAGCGTAGCCACCACAGCCCCGTTTGAAGTGGGCGGCACCATTCGAGAACTCGGCGGCGCCTTGCAGGTGAGCCAGTGGGCGGCCGAGGCAAAACTCAACGAAATCTCGTATCCGATCGAGGTCGGCGATGACTACTGCGTCGTGCGCGTCGACCAAAAGCTCCCCGCGGGACTGGCTGAATTCGATGCCGTCAAAGAACAGGTTCGCCAGGCAATTTACCTGCAGTCGCTCAAATCGCTGTGCCACGATACGGCTCAGGCTGCATACGCGTTGATTAACGGCGGAATGTCACTTGAGAAAGCCGCCAAACAACTTGGGCTGACTTACGAAACGCCGGATCCGTTCGCCCGCAATGCCAAGTTGTCCCAGCTTTCCTCCGATGCCGCTCCCATTGGTGCGGCCTTTGCCCTGAATGAGTCCGGCCAAATCACGCCGCCGGTGGATTACGATGGCGGAACGGTGATTATCCAGCTCTTCGAGCGGACATCCCCGGATCTGACCGAGTTCAATGAAAAGAAGGATTCGGTCTCCACCAACCTGCTGTACAGCAAACGGCAGCAGGTGTATACGCGCTGGTTTGAGAAGCTGATTGCTGAATCGGAGATACAAAATAACACCTCCAATCAGCGTCGCGGAACCATCTAGCGACCCCTGATCAGAGTATCACAGAAAGCCCCTGCGTCAGCGGGGGCTTTTTGCTTTCAGGGCGGAGGGAAGGCGAACAAGAGCCGTCACGGCCCACACGGCCTCAAGAATGACAAACGGCCACATCCTGCTGTCGACCGCGTACCAGGCCGCCAGGGCCGCCCCCAGCACGTTCAGCGTCAGGTACGGTACGCTGCGCTCTGAGAGTCGATGCGAGAGATTCAGCGCAAACGCCAGCAGCAACAATCCCACGCCGATGGATCCAACTATCATCGGAGACACCACAACACACCCTCTCTTCCGGATTGGATTGATGGTAACAAGGTAGCACAGACCGATGGCAGGGGCGACAAAAACCGGACCCGCCCTAACAATTGTTGCCCCCTAGTACGTTCTGACTTGAAGCGGCTGTATCGCGGCCTGCGAGGTCCGACCAGTATGCTGAGTAAACATCTTGTGGCGAAAATCCCGAAGCTCCGCAATATCAAGCGTGACGGAGAGGATGCGTTTCCTGCTTTCGGCCGATGACTCCACCTGCGCCACCATGTCCCACGGCGCCGCCACCAGTGATCGACCCTGCAGCGGTTTTCCGAAGATCGTCCCCACTCCGCACACTTTCACCACGTAACCTCCGGAACGAACAGCCCCGTCCTGGAAGTACTTGCGGTCACGATGTTCCTTCTGGGACTTGGAGTCCGCCGGCCGGTACGCCGAGGTGGTGGGGATCACTATCAGATCGACCTCAGCCTCCCGGTGCTCATCGTAGAGCTCGGGATAAAACACATCACCGCAGATCATGATCCCGATTCGCACCCCTTCCACATCCAGCACAAGCTGGCGATCCCCCGGCGTAATCCCCCGGCTCAATTCACCGGGCACCGGATAGCGCTTGCGATACCGCCCAATAATGAGTCCACGATTAATTACGTAGCAGGCGTTGTACAATCGATCTTCCTCACCCTCCACAACCGTCCCGGCCACCAGACAGGTGGATAGCTCGTCGGACAACCGCTGAAACGATTTCAGATGATCGGGAGTGGATACGGCCGCCCGGTGATAGTCGGCTATCTCCGGCCCCACCATGTAGTACTCAGGCAAACACACAACGTCAGGGCGCTGCTTGAAGATGTGAATTCTCTCTTCCAGCGTCAGCGGGCTTCCCAGCCGCGACTGAACCGCCACCACTTTGATGAGCACGTCGTGAATTCCTTTCTACGGGAGGCACTTACTCACTGGTACGATACATAGGATCGTCCCGATTCATTAATTGTTGCTTAATCAACGATCAGGGATTGCGAAACTGACAAAAAAAGGAGAGGCCCAGACGGCCTCTCCTCGATACAATCAACTATCGGTCAGCAATTGGTGTAGTTGGGGCCTTCACCGCCCTGCGGCGTCACCCAGCGAATAACCTGATACGGATCGGCGATATCACAGGTTTTGCAGTGGACGCAGTTCGAGGGCGTCAGTTCCAGCTTGAGACTGCCTTCGTTAGCCTCATCCTCAACCATATTGTATACCGAGGCCGGACAGAAATGCTGACACGGGTTGCCGTATTCCTCGGTACACCGGGTGTTGCAGATACTCGGATCGACAATGACCAGGTGCGACGGCTGGTGTTCCTCGTGCATGGTGCCCGACTTGTACACATCGCTCACTTTGTCAAACGTGTACCTGTTGTCGAACTTCACCGACGGTTTAGCCGGGTCTTTGCCGTACTTCTTTTTGTAATCTGCGACCTTGAGGACATACTCATGATCGTTTTTGTGCGGGCGACGGTCAAACAGGCCGCGTCCGCCGGTGACGATTTGCATGCCGGCATGGAACATCCCGGCCCAACGACCACCCTCAAAAGCGGCGTGGAAGTTCCGGGCCTCGTACAGCTCCTGTCGGGCTCAACTGGCCTCGAAGCGATCAGCATATCCTTTGAGCTTCGCGGCTGAATAATCATCGGCCTTGAGCGCCTCAAGGACCGTCTCCGCGGCCAGGATGCCTGACTTGATGGCAATATGAATGCCCTTGAGCTTGCGAGCATTGAGCATGCCGGCGGCGTCACCGCAAAGCAAAAGGCCGTCGTGATACAGGCGAGGTATCGAGTAGTAGCCGCCGACCGGAATAGTCTTCGCCCCGTAATGCAGCATGGTGCCGCCCTCCAGGACGCGCTTCAGCACCGGGTGCGTTTTGTATGCCTGGAAACAGGCGTGGGGATCGTTAGCCGGATTCGGTGAGTCGAGCCCCACCGCGTACCCGACCGAGACCATCGTCTCGCTCATGCCGTACACCCAGCCGCCGCCATACTCGTGAGCGGGTGACGGCCAGCCGACCGTATGGATGACCTCGCCCGGTTTAATCCGCCCCGCCGGAACCTCCCAAACCTCCTTGACACCGGTCAGGTAGGACTGCGGCAGGTTGTCGGCAGCCAGCTCCGGGATCTTCTCGAACGCCTGGCGCGTCAGCGAACCGTGAACACCCTCGCACAGAATGGTCACTTTGGCCTGAATCAACGAGCCAGGTTCAAAATTCGCTTTCTGACTGCCGTCCTTATCCAAACCCTGATCGACCGTTTGCACCCCGATAACCCTGCCGCCATCCATCAGCAGCTCATACCCCGCAAGACCGGCATAAATATCAATACCGGCGGCCTCCACCTGCTCCCCCATCCAGCCAACCAGCTTATTGAGAGACACCACATAGTTGCCGTGGTTTTTGAGCGGCGGAGGCATGAACGGCGCCTTGGTCGCCGAGCCCTCGGCCAGCAGATAAAAGGAGTCGGCGCCGACTTCGGCTTCCAGCGGTGCCCCTTTGTCTTTGTAATCGGGAATAAGTTCGGCGAGACCGCGCGGGTCCATCACCGCTCCGGAAAGGGAATGTCCGCCCACGTAAGAGGCCTTGTCCATCAGCAGGATTTCCGGCATCTCCATCGAGTCATCGGCGGCCACCAGGCCGGCCAGCTTATAGGCCAGTGCCAGGCCGGCGGGCCCCGCTCCCACGATCAACACGTCGGTTTCGAGAACGTCGCGCTCAAAATCCATATCCACCTCGCTGTCAAAGATTCGAATAAGGAATATACGACAGGAGACGGGTCGATGAAAAGTCTAAAGATTACAATGCCGGGCGAGGACTATTTGCCGGAGGCGGCAGTGGCTCGAGATCCGTTACGGCGGCCATGATTCTCGTGCGGTCCGGTGTCATTCTCGCGGCCAAATTGGAGCATCTCAGCGATCTTCTTCTTATCACAGCCGACCGTGAGCAACCGGACGGTTTTGAGTATGGGTCGGCGCAGCAATGACGGATCTTCCGCCAGAATCCTGAACATGTCTTCACGATCTGGAATCGCAGCATCGAGACCCCGTGCTTTGAACCCCGGTGAAATGGGATTGATAAAGTGGTTCAAGGGAAGGTGACCGAGCAAACGATCCAGTTCAGCTTCAGTAAGAGGGTCTTTTTTCATATCCCGAACGCTGAGGATAACGCCGGCATCCTCTATATATTTCTGGATATCAAGGCATGTGTCATCGGAACCGTAGACATAATACGTGGCACGCTTCTGAGCCATAGTAACTCCTGCAAAAATAATAAAAACAAGTTAGCGCAGACCGTGGGTAGCACAGTCCAACTGTGCCGTCGACATCGACGACACCCCCTCCGCACTGATTTATGCGAGACCAGGAAGGCGGGCCCCTGGGAATAAAAATCTCACCAACCCGAGCCTCTATAAAAGGGCCGAATTGACCGTTTTGTCAACATTTATTTCCCCGGGCCGGCGACGAAATTCTCGCCTTCCAAAATCGCCCAGACTGTGACAGGATGCTGCTCACCCCGACATCATCTTATGGTCAAGGAAAGCATCATGGCTGTCTCTGAATCTCTTGAACTCGCTGAACCAGGTTAACAACTCCGGCGCGCATGTTTTGCGCGGAACTGAGTTGTCTTCTGATTAGCCCCTTTATGTTCGGTATCGGTAATCCTGGAAAGCTCTTGAGTCTTCGCCCGTGTCTGTATAACCCCCAAACCGGGGACGGGTTCCGCATTCTGCACAGCATGGAACCGATTTGGCGACCGTTTCAGAGCCGGTTTTTCCGCTGGCGTGAGCGGCTGGCACTGCACCCGGAAGCCACCCGCGCACGGAACCCGCTACCGGGCAATCGGTTCACTGTCTGATGGCTACGCCGACACCGTCCCGCACCGGCATAATGGTCGTAAAAAAACGACTGTCCTGATACAGTGCACGGTTGAATGTATCCACCGCGGCAGTGGTGGCATCCTTCTTTTTGTCACAAACTCTGCCCGACCAGATCAGGTTGTCAGTGACAAAAAGACCTCCCTTGCGCAGAAGCCGCGCCGCCACGTCAATCGTGTCCGGATAACCGTCTTTGTCAATGTCATTAAACACGATGTCAAACGGCCCCCTGAGCCGCCTGGCTATCCGCAGGGCGTCCCCAACGCGATAATCAAAATGACTCTGGAGCCCGGCCCGCTTGAAGTAGTCAATCGCCCGACGTTTATTGGTCCGGTCACCATCGGTCATGGTAATGTGACCACGACCTTTTGTGGCCAGCGAAAACCAGTACGCCGAGTACCCGAACCCCGACCCCAGCTCCAGGATCGTCCGGGCGCCATTGAGAGTAGCCAGTTGATACAATAGGCGCCCCACCAGGGGACCGACTATAGGGAAGTTATTCTCCCTGGCGTACCCTTCCATCTCCCGCATGATGGGAGATCGTTCCGGGGTAATGCTGCTGAGGTAAGTGTGTACTTTCTTGAACATGATGCCGTTCCCCTGTCTTACGTCTCAAGGATGATGTCGTCACCAATCACCGTCACGTCATACCGCTTGAGCCGGAACCCATCGTTGGTCAGGCACTCACCGGTCTCCAGATCGTACTTCCAGCCGTGCCAGCGACACGTCACCACGCCGTCGGCGACGTCTCCGTTGGCCAGCGACGCCCGCATGTGTTTGCAGTCGGATTCAATACCGTAGAGCCTGCCGCCGTCGTTGAAGACGGCGATTCGACGCGCCATGATCCGCTTTTCGAGGGACCGACCCGGTGGCAGGTCGGTCACCTTTCCCATCTTTATTGCCGGCATGAGTTAACAGAAGCCTCGTGGGCCGCTTTTCGGTCGAGCCCGGCCCCGTGCGTTACGGCGCAGGGTTGCCGGATGGG
>JAHIVM010000146.1 GCA_018816665.1 Candidatus Zixiibacteriota bacterium | reverse complement strand
CGAAGGAAAGCGGTCACGGCTTTGGTCTGGTGGTATGCAAGCGGATCATCGACAGCCACGAAGGCACTCTTGAAATCGCATCCTCGCCCGGAGAAGGCACTACCATCAGCATCACCTTCCCGCTGGCCGTCGAATTGCAGCCGGCGTAATCCACCGTACTCTCAGGACATCTGAACCGGCGCCCTCAAGTGATCCGTGGCGTGATTACTTCTGGGCTGCACATACGGCCATCCCCACCGCGTAATTGCGCTCATGGCTCAGCGAGACGAGACAGGAGATGCCATTCAATGCGGTCGCGACCTCCTCTGAGAACACAACTGCTGGTCGACCGGTGGAGTCGTTCACAATCTGGATGCTTGACAGCGACGGTCGATCTGTCAGATATCGTCCCAGGGCCTTCACAGTCGCTTCTTTGCACGCAAACCGCCCGGCCAGAAAAGTCGCTTTGTCAACCCGGGCATCAAAAACCGGACGCTCCAGCGGTCCGAGAATTCGATCGATGAACCGGTTACCGAAGCGGGCCATGGACTTGCGCATCCGTTCCGTTTCCACAATATCGATACCGATAGCTTCAATCACATCGATCTCCGTTCACAGATTCCAGCACTCGAATTCCAAGAACGTACACCCGAGAAATGAAGAAAACAAAAAACAGTTGATTAAGGGCATTTAACATCCGTATACTAGAGTATAAAAGAAAAAGGAGAGTGTGAGTCATTTGAAAACTTCTAACACCACATTATGAAGGTCGTCTCTTTGTCGCCGCGTTGACGCCGTGACCCGGTCTTCGGACCGGCAGCGAATACTATATGCGCGAAGTGGCTGTGAAAACCCTTTACCGTAAAGTTTTGTGGATGTCTTTTCAAATTTCGCCACTCTCTCCACAAATTAAGCCACCCCTTTGGGGGTGGCTTTTTGTTTTCCGCACCCTGCGATGTCCGGACTGACCGGAACCACACTTCAGCTATCTACCGTCGATGGCCCTGTGAATTGCCTGTTCGTAGGACTCTCCCCCACGGCGTTTGTCATCCACTGCGACAAAAAACATCTCCGTACCCTCGCTCACCAGATACAGGCTGTTGTATTCGACTTCATACACTCCTCGCTCCCGCAGCAGCCCCACGCCGGGTAGTTCGCCGAAAATCGAGAGAAGGTCTGTCAGAATCTTGTGCTCGTCCTTGAATTTGAAGAGAAACTCCTCGTGGCGTTCGGGATTCTTGAAATGGCCGCGATTGTCCATGGCGTACACGCGGACGACTCCCGGTATGGCCTCAAGACGTTCGGTGCAGTTTTTCGGCTTTCGCGGGGCGGGCGCAGGTTGCTCCACGGCCGGCGCAGGAGGCGGTACAGCCGGCGCAGAGTCATCGGTCTTGATGATGCCGAGGACCTCGACATGCTGGCGCCGGATGGTTTCTTCCATCCGGACCTTTTCCTCCAGGGATGAAATGGCCTTGTCCAGCCCGCGCTCGACTTTGTGGAGCACGCGCCCATCCTGAAGAATGGTGGTGGTTATGCGGGGGACAGGACGATAGGCGTACTCCGTCTGCACCTGAATCGCCGTCTGTCCTCGTTTCACCAGCGAGGTCCGACCCGCCGGGATGAAATCCGCCATTGCCATACGTACGTATCCGCTCCCAGGTTACCCCTTATCACTGATAGTATCGGCAAAATCAACAGGAGGAATAACCGCAGGAAGGACAGCAATAGCAGCCGGATTCAAACCTCATGGCGGAACCGCAGGAAGGGCATATTTCGGGCGGCTGTTCGCCGTGATCGGCCCCTTCAGCATCGCTGAGAAACCGCCGTTCCAGTATTTGCGCGATGGCATCGGGGATAGAGAATATCCGGGCACCGTTGGAAAATATCTGGGAGGCGCCGCCTATCCCCCGTAACTGCCGGACAATCTGATCCACCGGAATTCCCGATCTCAGAGACAATGAAATCAGACGACAAATCGCCTCCGTATCAGCCATCGTGGTGTAGCCGGATTTGCCAATATGCGCAAACACCTCAAAGGGCCGATTCTCCAGGGTGTTGACAGTCACGTACAGGTTGCCGTAGCCGGTTTGTACTTTCTCCGTAAAACCGGTAAGGACAGTCGGGCGTTTGGCCACAGCCTCGGCGCGGGCGGGTTCTGTCGATCCGACTGCCGGTTTCACCGGGGACAGCACCTGGTCAGGGCGCGAATTGTCACGATAAATCGTCACCCCTTTACAGCCCTGGTCATAAGCGGCCCGGAATGCCTGCCGCACTTCATCCGGTCCGGCCGAGGTCGGGAAGTTTATCGTTTTGGATACCGATGAATCACAATGCCGCTGAAAGGCAGCCTGCATGCGGATATGATCATCGGGCGCAACATCCGCCGCCGTCAGAAACAGGCCCCGCATCTCCTCCGGGATTTCGTCAAGGTCCCGTATGGTCCGTCGCGATGCCACCTTCCGCACGAGCGCCTCGGAATACCAACCGGCTTCCCGGGCTTGCTTCTCAAAATACGGATTCATCTCCAGCATCCGGGTGCCATCAAGCACATTGCGCTCATACCCCAGCGAGTAGTACGGCTCGATACCCGACGAGCAGCCGGCGATAATCGAGATGGTCCCGGTCGGTGCGATGGTAGTGACGGTAGCGTTACGCATAGCCACACCTTCCGCAGCGTATATCGAATTGTCCCAGTTGGGAAAACGGCCCCGTCGTTTAGCCAACTCCGAGGAGTGCTTTTTGCCTTCGGATTGAATGAACGCCATCACTCGATCTGCCAGTGCAACCGCCGCATCGCTATTGTACGGCAGCCGCAGGGCAATCAACATGTCGGCCCAGCCCATAACGCCCAGCCCGATCCGACGGTTCTTCTGCGACTGCGCTTTGATTTCCGACAGGGGGTAATTATTCAGATCGATGACGTTATCAAGGAAGTGCACGCCGATACGCACGGTCGAGGCCAGACGGTCCCAGTCGACACCATCGGCGGGCTCAGTCGGCACATAGCCGGCAGGCAGCGGTATACGTACAAAACGTCCCAGGTTGATCGAACCGAGATTGCAGGAGTCGTACGGCGGCAACGGCTGTTCGCCGCAGGGATTGGTCGCTTCTATCGTCTCCGACGGATAGGTCGGATTCAGTCTGTTCATGCGGTCGATGAACACGATCCCCGGCTCGCCCGTGTTCCAGGCCTGCCTGACAATGAGATCGAACACATCGACAGCACTCAGCCGCTGCTCCTGACCATCGCGAACAAACGGCTCTCCCGTCCGCGGATCAATCAACGCATAACTCTCGCCCGCATTCAGAGCGCTCATGAAGGAGTCCGTAACAGCCACTGAAATATTGAAATTAGTAATCTCTGAGGTATCCGCTTTGCAGGCAATGAACTCTAGAATATCGGGATGATCAACGCGCAGGATACCCATATTGGCGCCCCGGCGAGTCCCCCCCTGTTTCACTGCCTCCGTGGACGCGTCGTACACCCGCATGAACGACACCGGACCCGAGGCCACCCCGTTGGTCGACGCCACGGTGGAGTTGCGGGGGCGCAATCGCGAAAACGAAAACCCCGTCCCCCCGCCGGACTTGTGAATCAGCGCCGAATGTTTGTTCGCTTCAAAGATCTCTTCCATCGAATCGCCCACCGGCAGCACAAAGCAGGCTGAAAGCTGACCCAGGGGGCGCCCCGCATTCATCAGGGTGGGCGAGTTGGGCAGGAAGTCCAGACTCGCCATAGCTTCGAAGAACGTTGCCGCCGTCCGATCAACCGCCTCGTCGTCGGCATCATACAACCGGTCGCCATCGGCAACAAACCGTGCCACCCGAAGAAACAGATCACGCGGGGTTTCAATCACCCGATCCTGTCCATCGCGCACCAGGTAGCGCCGCTTCAATACGGTCAGGGCGTTGTCGGTGAGTTCTATATCTCTTTCGTACCACATACTCGGGACTATCCTACTCTGTCAAACACATACCGGTCACTCCTCGTTCCACCGGAACAATGAAAATTGGCCCCGGGCGAAGTCCGGACACGGAATCGGAGCATCTGCGAGTGTTACCCCAATTAACGGCCAGCGGATCGATTTCGGACATCACTTTAAAAAAAACAGCCACCGTTCTCCGTCAAGTTTCGTCGCGCTGCCCCGGAATTGAACAGCCAATCGGTTTTGTCCTATCGATTTACGCGGATCGCCAAAGACCGGCACAGATCGGCCGATCTACTGCAATGACCGAAACCGTGGACTATTCCGGTCTTATTGAAACTCCTCAGGCCGACCAAAGGCCTGACGATTACACAACAGTCAGGACAGTACAATGCAAGGGGGCTTGCGATGACAGTCAGATCGGTTCTCTCCGACAACCAGTACGTCGTCTGTTCGTCTGCCCGGGATATCCCTATCAGGCCCCCGGTGAGCAACTTTGATTGAGGGCGCGGTTCGCATGGAGAGTCTCATTCGGCTCCTGGCCGACAATTCGACCTGGCTGGCTCGGCGGGTGTTGCACTACGCGAAGTCTCAGAACTACGCGCGGTATCTCCGGTCGCTTGAGGAGACGTGTCTGCAAGTGGTGGAGGGTCTTTCCCGCAGTCTTGTCCAGACTCTGGAGCAGTCACCAGAACCACCCCGGCCTGGTTCTGACCGGGACATGACCACCGACATCCTCTGTGCCGCTTCAATCAGGGAAGCCAGACAGTACCGGGCACTCGGCGTCCGGCTGGACGTGTCGCTCGGCATGCTCAAGCTGTATCGCCAATCATACGTGGATCTGATCGGTGAGAAGGCGTCTCTGGAAAGCGACCGGGCGATTCAGCGTACGTTCATTGAACTCAGTTTTGACTGTATGGAAGTCGCCCTGTGCCGGGAATGGGATCGGGGCGGACAGGATGAGTTGATTCAAACGCTTCAGACCTCGATTCAGTCGATCACGAATGAACGAAACGCCTATTTCACGGTGTTTGAGGGGCTGGCCGATCCAATCATCATGCTCGATGAACACAATGCTATCCTGAATCTCAATTACGCTGCCTCCCGTCTGGTTGATTCCGACTACGTGAGCGGCGCCCGGGGATCTGCGACCGGGGACGGATCGGCGAACCAGGTAACGATAAACGATCCGAGAACTCAGGCGAACCTCACCCTGACCGGCCGGGACCTGTTTGACGTATTCCCGTGGCTTCCGCCGGAATTGATCATTGAGCAGACATACTCGACCGTCAGCCGGCTGACCGAAATCGAAACGACTCTTCAGGGCGAGACGCGCTACTTTGAAGTGCGCATGTCTCATCTGGTAGATGTCGGGGAGCGCACCACCGCCAGCGTGCTGTTGCTTCGCGACACCACCGAGCATCGTAATGCCCGCCAGGCAGTGATAGACTCCGAAAAGCGATTCCGCACGGTCGTGAACTCGGTATACGATGCCATCTTCCTGCATGAACTCGACGGCACTCTTATTGATGTCAACGATTCGATGCTCAAGCTGTACGGTGTCACCCGCGAGGAGGCCACCAGGCTGTCGATCGCCGATGACTATTCGGGGCCGGCCGCAGCCAGGGCAAGTCTGCCGGAGACCTGGCAACGCGTGTTCTCAGGGGTACCCCAGTTTTTTGAATGGCAGGCCCGGCGCCCCCACGACGGTACGCTGTTCGATGTCGAAGTGTATCTGCGGCGTATTCCGTTTCTGGACAGGGACATCGTTCTGGCCAACGTGCGCGATATTACCGAACGCAAACAGGCCGAGGCGGCCCGTCGCGAGAGCGAGCAACGGTACAAAAGCATGTTCGAAAACAACCATGCAGTCATGCTCATCATTGATCCCGAGTCCGGCGATGTGGTCGATGCCAATCCGGCGGCGGCGGCGTATTACGAGTATTCGCGCGAGCAACTGAAGACGATGAAAGTGTGGGAGATCAACACGCTGGGTCCGGAGCAACTGCGACAGGAAATGAAACAGGCGGGCGCCCGGAATCGCCGTCAATTTTTCTTCCGTCATCGCCTGGCCTCCGGCGAAGAGCGCGATGTGGAAGTGTTTGCCGGTCCCATCATCATGCAGGGTCGGCAGCTCTTGTATTCGATTGTGCATGACATCACGGAGCGCAAGAGCGCCGAACAACGTCTCAACCGGACCATGGAAAGCCTGGAGCAGTCCAATGCCGCCCTGGATCAATTCGCCTATATCACGTCGCATGACCTCAAGGCGCCCCTGCGTGCCATCAGCAATCTCTCGCGCTGGCTGAAGGAGGATTTGCGGGAGCACCTGGACGGTGATGCCGCCCGGAACATGGAATTGCTGACGGGTCGGGTCAAACGCATGGAACGTATGATCGATGATATCCTGCTCTATTCGCGAATCGGGCGCACCTACATCGACACGGAAGTGGTCGATACATCCGTCCTGCTGGGCCAGGTGGTCGACCTCCTGAACCCGCCCGCACGGTTCGCGGTAACAGTACAGAGAACGCTGCCGGTTATCACGACAGCACGGACGCCCCTGCACCAGGTGCTGCATAACCTCATCGGAAACGCCATCAAGCATCACCATCGGGACGAAGGCAAAGTAGTCATCAGCGCCGACGACGAAGGCGCGTATTACCGTTTTCGCGTGACGGACGACGGCCCGGGCATTCCGGAAGAATACCACGAGCGAGTATTCGGCATGTTTCAGACGCTGAAGTCTCGCGACGAGGTCGAGGGCTCGGGAGTCGGACTGGCGGTCATTCGCAAACAGGTCGAGAGTGCCCGCGGAGAAATCCGCCTGATTTCGGCACCGGGCAAGGGCACGACCTTTGAGTTCACCTGGCCAAAGGTCTGGGAGAAAGAGGAGCTGACATGTCTAACGGCCGCGCAATAACCATCCTGCTCGTGGACGACGATGACGTTGACGCCATGGATGTGGAACGGGCCTTTGCCCGTACCACGCAGCATCACACGATTGTCAGGGCCCATGACGGGCAGGAGGCGCTGGAGCTACTGGGTGCCGGCAGAGTTCCCGCCCCGCGTATTATCCTGCTGGATCTCAACATGCCCCGGCTCGGCGGG
>JAHIVM010000145.1 GCA_018816665.1 Candidatus Zixiibacteriota bacterium | reverse complement strand
CTGAAGGTGGGCGCATCCGAAATCACCCAGGATGTCCGTTTGGCCGCAAACAGCAGGCGGCTGGATTTCGAAACAACCGTCGCCTGGCAGGAAAAACACCGTA
Source organism: Candidatus Zixiibacteriota bacterium (assembly GCA_018816665.1). Taxonomy (GTDB): domain Bacteria; phylum Zixibacteria; class MSB-5A5; order GN15; family FEB-12; genus JAHIVM01. The sequence continues at coordinate 3,960 of JAHIVM010000145.1, read as the reverse complement.
TGCTGCGGGTGGCATTCCCGGTTGATGTCGCGGCCACCGAGGCGACCTTTGATATCCAGTACGGCTATGTGAAACGACCAACTCACCGCAACACGTCGTGGGACATGGCCCGCTTTGAAGTGACCGCCCACCGGTATGTTGATCTTTCGGACAATGACCACGGCGTGGCGTTGCTCAACGACTGCAAGTACGGTCACAAAGTCCTGAACAATGTTATCGATCTCAACCTGCTCCGCTCGCCCAACTACCCGGACCCCGATGCCGACCAGCAGGAACACACGTTCACTTACAGTCTGTTTCCCCACGAAGGACCGTTGATTGGTTCATCGGTGCAGGTCGAGGCGGCCGCGCTGAATCAGGAGTTGGTCCTTTTCGAGGGCATGGCATCGTCCCGCGATCTCATGCCAATACGCATTACCGGTACCGGTGTGTCGCTGGAAGTTGTCAAGAAGGCTGAGGCCGAGGATTGTCTGATCCTGAGGGTGGTGGAGACGCTTGGCCGGAAATCGACCGGTCGGCTGATTGTCGATTGGCCCGATTGCACACTGGTGGAGACCGACTTGATGGAATGGCAGGACGGCGAGACACGGGCACTTGACGGTCCCATTGATCTGCTGCTGCAACCGTTCGAAATCACCACGTACAAGCTGAAACGCCGTGGGAGGGAGGAGTGATGGGTATGAGAATCGCGATGCTGACTATGCTGCTGCTGCCGGCTCTCCTGAACTGCTCCCCGACTGTGGCGGCTCAGGTGACACCGGCAGGGGAGGTGGATTCATTAATCACGATTTTTGACCATGCCTCCGTGCACTTCGCCCCCAATGACTCGGATCGAACCGCAACGGAACAACTCTGGTGGGAGGACAACGGCCGGTATGTGTGTACCGGGGCGCTGTTACCCGACAGCCTGACCGACGTACGCGTCGTGGCTCACCTTGCCCTGCATCCGATCCCGAAGGACGAGCAGTTTGTGCACGACAAGTGGGATCGGGCCGGCAGTGTGCGGTTGAGTACCGAAGGCGGGCCGGACGTGGAGATTGTCAAGTTCGTTACGGCCTATGGCGGCTATCGTGAGTTTGATGTCGATGTCACCCACCTGCTGCCGCTGCTCCGGGGAAAATGCGTAGTCAAAGCCTTCATAGACACCTGGGTCAATCCGGCCTGGCTCGTGGATTTCAGTCTGAGATATGTCACCGACGGTGAGGCAGTTCCTCCCGACTGGGCGGCCGGTGCAATGCTGGTAGAGTCCTTTGATGTTCGGGAGTTCGACAGTTCGGGAATATCCACAACCATGGTGGTTCCCCAGGGCCTTGAGCGCGTCAAGCTGTTCTACTACGTCTCGGGACATTGCACTGATGGTCGCGGGGCCGACGAATTCGTCTCCAAAGACAACGTCATTTCTGTGGATGGTCGCGTGGTGTACAGGTTCCAGCCGTGGCGCGATGACTGTCGTTCTTTTCGCGACGCAAACCCGTATTGTCGGCGGTGGTCCGACGGCTCCTGGTCATCGGATTACAGCCGTAGCGGCTGGTGCCCGGGAGATGTGGTCGCACCGGTCGAGCTGGATCTGACCGATCATCTGGACGCCGGTGAGCACACGCTGACCTTCAACATTGAGGGTATGCGGCCGGTCGATGACGACGGCAGTTACGGTTACTGGCGCATTTCGGCCCAGCTAATCGGTTGGAGAGAGAAGTAGATACATGACAGAACTCCTTCCTTCGCTGATTCCTCGTCCGGTCGTTTTTGAGGTCATCGGAGACCCATTCCCGGAGCCCGAGACAATCGACATTGTCGCCACTGATCTGTCGGCGGAAATTGCCGACTACCTGCGCGGAGAACTGGTATCGCGCGCCGGTCTGTCCGCACGGGTGGTGGACGATGCCTCACAGCCGACAGGATATCGGCTGGCCCTGACAGTTGATAGTGACTCCGATATGGCTGACGAGGGGTACCTCCTGAATCTGTTGCCGTCGGGAGGACAATTGATCGGTGCCACTGCCGCTGGTCTCTTTCGCGGGGTTCAGACGCTGCTCCAGTTGCTTACCCCCCGGGACGTAGTTGCTGTCGCCGGCATACCGTCCATCCGGATAGAGGACTGGCCCGCATTCTCCTGGCGGGGTATGCATCTCGATGTGGGACGGCACTTCTTTCCGATTGAGAACATCAAAACGTACCTTGATCTTCTTGCCGCTCACAAAATGAGTGTTTTTCACTGGCATCTCACGGAGGATCAGGGCTGGCGGATACAGATCAAGGCCTACCCGAAGCTGACTGAGGTGGGAGGCTGGCGCGATGATGGTCAGGGCGGAAAGTACGGCGGATATTATACGCAGGCGGAGATACGAGAAGTTGTACGGTATGCATCGGAACGCTACATCACCGTTATGCCCGAGATCGAGATGCCCGGTCATGCGCGGGCAGCCCTGGCGGCGTATCCCGAATACTCATGCCGACAAATCCCGTTGACTGTGCCGGGTGAGTGGGGAATCTTTGAGGATGTGTTTTGTGTAGGCAGCGACGACACGTTTGCGTTTCTGTCCACCGTGCTGGGTGAGGTTGCGGAGCTGTTTCCTTTCGAATTGATCCATGTGGGAGGCGATGAGTGCCCGCAAACGCGGTGGCTGGACCACGATTGGTGTCGCGCCCGTGTGTCCGAGGCCGGCCTGTCAGATCCCCGACAATTGCAGAGTTACTTTATGCGCCGTGTTGCGGACATCCTCGGTGACTGCGGCCGTCGGCTGGTAGGTTGGGATGAGATCCTTGAGGGTGGACTGCCCGACAATGCAGTCGTGATGTCCTGGCGCGGGGTGCAGGGGGGGATTGATGCCGTGCGCGCGGGTCACGACGTGATCATGAGCCCTACGTCACACTGTTACTTTGACTACTATCAGGCCGAGGCCGGCGAACCCAAAGCTTTCAACGCTCTCCTGCCGCTTGAAAAAGTGTATGAGTTTCAACCGGTACCCGACGGGTTGACATCTGACGAGGCGCGTCATGTACTGGGCGGACAGGGGAATGTGTGGACTGAGTATATGCCAAACTGGTCGCAGGTTGAATACATGGTGTTGCCGCGCATGTGCGCTCTGGCCGAGACGTTATGGTCGCCGGGCCAGGGACGGGCCTTCCATGATTTCCGCAATCGCCTGCCCCGACATTGTCAACGTCTCAGGGACATGAAGGTCAATTTCAGAGAACCCGACAGCCGGTAGGTTCAGCCACTCCTACGCGTACAGGGTCAACAGGTAACCGAGACTGCGCACGGTTTTTATGCGTTGTGGTTCTTTGCCGTTTTCTCCGAGTTTCTTTCGCAGACGGGCAATACGTAAATCCACTGAACGATCGGTACCGTTGTACTCGAATCCCCGTAATTCGGCGTAAATTTCATCGCGAGAGATAATCTGTCCGGGATGCCGGGCCAGAAGCCAGAGCAGTTCGAACTCGGCGCTGGTAAGGTTAATACCTCGATCGCCCATCTGGACCGACCTGCTGGCGGCATCAATAGTGAGGTTGCCCACGCGACGCCTGTTGGTTGTTCCACCGTTGCCGCCTGCCACCATCGTCGGTTGTGACCGTTCCGGTACCCGGGTCAGCCGACGCAGCATCGCCTTGATACGGGCAATCAGCAGTTCGGGGGTGATTGGCTCGTAGAGATAGTCATCGGCGCCGGCATTCAAGCAGGTGATACAGTCGGTGACGCCGCTGGTGGGAGACAGCACCATGATGAATCCCTCGAAGGCCCGCCGCAAACGCAGGCACGCCTCCGTGCGGTCAACATCGTCGGGTGCGGCATCGACGATTACAATCCCTGGTTTCAGATCTGACATGCAATCCAAGGCGCTTTGCACACAAGACTCGAGGTGGAGTTCACAATCCAGAGCGAGCCGCAGTAGTTCAAGGAGCGGAAGCCATCGGGCACCATCGCCCACAACCACAACTCTGGGGATGTCTGGTTCCGGG
>JAHIVM010000144.1 GCA_018816665.1 Candidatus Zixiibacteriota bacterium | reverse complement strand
GCGCCCCCCGCAGGGCAGGTCTCAATTTCGGCCGCCCGGGATCACCACCGAATCAGAAGCACGAACCATCACCACCCGCCCATCCGCCGCCCCGGAGACCTGCCGCAACCAAATCCCAAAAACAAAAAGCCTGGTCGGACACACCAACCGGGCCACAACAATGTGCATGTCACCTATGACCCGCCAGCTACCACCTATGACCCGCCAGCTTGATGGCGGGACTGGATGAAAATAAACCCGGTCGAACAAGCCAACCGGGCTACACGATGCTTCGCAGACCGCTTCGCTACTCCCCTTCGGTCGTATCCTCATCCCGCTTTTTGAACTCCAGCGAGGCCGAATTCACACAATACCGCTGGCCGGTCGGATCAGGACCGTCGTCAAACCGGTGTCCCAGATGCGCCCCGCAACGACCGCAGTTGATTTCGATCCTGACCATCCCCAGGCTCATGTCGCTGTCTTCATCTATGCGCCCGGAATCCGACGGTGCCCAGAAACTCGGCCAGCCACTCCCGGAGTTGTACTTGGTCTGAGAGTCGAACAACTCCTGGCCGCACCCGGAACACACATACACACCATCACCCTTGAAGTCGTTATACCTTCCGGTGAAGGCGCGCTCCGTGCCTTTCTGCCGCAGAATACGATACTGCTCTTCGGTGAGTATCTCGCGCCATTCATCGTCGGTTCGCTCAATTTTGTCGGCCATGGTATTCCCTTCACTCATTCCGCAGGTCGCCCGTTTCTCTGCCATCTGCCCCGCGTTGCAGGCCGTCAGGAGCAGAGTCAAGCAGAGCAACCACAATGTATTCGATATCAGTTTCATGTAAACCCCGATGAGTCAATGCTGGAGCTGTCTATTGTGAAACACGCCTGTGACGCACCCGGGTTCCCGCACCCGATTTCCATTGCGTAGGCGGGATCAACTATATTGACTCCCGGCACAGCCCGGAATATCATGACCGTAAAGCCGGTTACCTGCGTTATGCCATGAATATGCCGCCTGCCGGGGAGTATATAAGGTGGCATTCTCGCCACCTTATGATGGAGGTGATTTCTGTGATAATCTTCGCCAGTATTTTTGGGGTTGGTTTCGGCGTCCTGGTCCTGAGCCTGATTTTCGGCTCGGATGCTGATATCGACGTTGATGCCGATATTGATCTCGACCTCGATCACGGCGGCCCGAGCATCTTCGGTGCGAAGATGATTGCGCTGCTCATGGTGGGATTCGGCGCCGCCGGGTTTGGCATGCGGGCCACCACCGATGTCTCCATGTCCACCGCCTCCCTGACGGGTGTGGGCGGAGCGTTATTGATGGGCGTTATCGGGTATGTCATCCTGCGTGCCTTTTACGCCAGTCAGGCATCATCCACCATCACTAATCAGGACATACTGGGTCAAACCGGCAACCTGCTCGACGGAATCAACGGTGACCGGTACGGTCAGGTAGCCTGTGTTATCGGCGGTCGGGAGATTCTTTTTCTTGCCCGCTCCGAGGATGCCGCTTCAATAGAACGGGGCACACCGGTGCGCATCACTGCCAAGGCCGGCAACGTTGTGACGGTTCAGAAGATCGAAAACAAAAACTAATCCTGTTGTAAGGGAGGGTTCAACATATGAACGATCTTATTCAATATCTAACCTGGCCGATCATCGGCGTGGGCCTGCTGATAGTTCTCTACGCGGTGGTGAAGGGCCTGTCCAACTTCTACGTGCGCGTGCCACCCAACAAGGCCGCATACTTCTACGGCGCCCGAAGCGGCAAACGGGGAACCAAGCAGGTTATTCAAGCCACCGACCCGGGGTCACCCTCGGTAACCGTCCTGCCCCCCGGCACCGTGGTGGTCACGGGTGGCGGACGGATCCGCAAACCGATTATCGAGGAGGTCCAGATCCTGGACCTGACAGAAATCTCGCTGCCGCAAATCCTGGTCAAAAACATGCCGAATACCGACGGTGTGCTGGTCACCGTGGAGGCCGTGGCGAACATCCGGTTCAAGGATGACGCCGAGTCGTTGCTGGCCGCCGGCTCACGTTTCCTGGGAATGCCTCCGGACAAAATTCAGAGTGTCGCCCGCGAAACTCTCGAGGCTAACCTGCGAGGTGTGGTTGGTACCCTGACGGTCGACCAGCTTATCAAGGACCGCGATGCTTTCCGCCAACAGGTACTGCGGGAGGCCACCGAGGATCTGTCCCGGCTGGGCATGCAGATCGACGTCTTCAACCCGCAGTCCATTACGGATGAACAGGGATACATCGAGGCGCTCGGTAAAAAGCGTACGGCGGAGGTCATGCGCGACGCCGCCATCGGTCAGGCCGAAGCTCAGGCCGAAGCCAAAAAGCGGGCCACCGATGCCGATCGCGACGCTGAGGTGGTCGCCCAGAACAACGAAAGGCTGAAGGCCGAGGCCAAAAAAGAAGCCGATGTCGCCAAGCAGATATTCGAGGCCGAAGTTGCCCGCGAACGCGCTATCACCGAACAGGCCGGACCACTCTCCACCGCTACGGAACGTCAGCGCGTGGTGGTCGCCGAGGTCAAGGTCGAGGAAGAACGTGCCCGGGCGCAAATCGGCGTGGAAGAACAGAACATCTCGCGCGAGCAGAAGTCACAGGAAGCCAAGATAGTCGTACCGGCAAAGGCCAAGGCCGATGCCCAGGTGCGCGAGGCCGACGGCTACAAGGCTGCGCAGACGGCTCGCGCCGACGGTGACAAGTACGCCACTATCGCCCGCGCCGACGCCGAGCAGCACAAGCGCACAGCCGAGGGTACCGGGCAGGCTTTTGCGGCCAAGGCCACCGGTTTGGCCGAGGCCGACGTTATCGAACGGCAGGGTCTGGCCAAAGCGACCGCGATCTCCGAGCTGGCCAAGGCGTACCAGCAATTCAACGAGGCCGCCATCACGCTGGAGGTCCTGAAAGTTCTGCCGCAGACTATCGAGTCGCTTGGCGTGGTCTTCGGCTCCATTGCGGCGCCGATGGGCAATATCGACAAACTCGTGGTGGTGGATTCGGGCGGTAACGGCGACGGCAAGGGCGGCGCTCTGGATCGCTTCACCAAGATCGGTCCCACCATGGTCTTCCAGTTGCTTGAGCAAGCCCGGGCCGCAGGGATTGATGTCACCGGTCTTCTGGGTAAAATCGGTGTCACCACCGACGACCTGGCATCGGCCGCCGAACGCAAAACCCCGTCGTCGGGAATGACGGAGTAACCCATGGTCGAAAAGGATCACCTTCCGGAAATGGCGAACGGTTCGGATCCCGGCCGGTCCTCACCCGAACCCGAGCGGGCTGTTGAAGTTCATACCGAGGTGTTGAACTCGCAGCACCGTCCGCTCTACCCGCTCGAAACCCGCAAACCCGAGGCGCTGGTCATCCATTGCGGTGACCCGCGCTTTCAGACGGCGTTTCGACGGTTCATAACGGAGGAACTCGGCATCGCGAGCTACGCACCCGTGATAATCGGCGGCGGAGTCCACGCCTTTGGTGCCCAGAGTTTCCTGCCCAAAAACTTCAAAATCCTCTGGCAGCAGGTGAAGTTTTTCGTCAAGGAGGGCGGCATCAACCAGATCATCATCATCAACCACGAAGACTGTACCTGGTATGACAAGATGAAAGGGTACGGCAGCACGCTGGATCTGCCTCTCAGGGGTAAACTGGATCTGCAGACCGCAGCGCGGGTCATCCTGAAAGACTTCGCCCGCGTTCAGGTCAGAACGTTCTGGGCCGGCATCGACGACGGCCGGGTCTCGTTCAGGGAGATTACCGACCGCTGACGATTTCAAGCCACCAAACGCCACTCTGCCAACCCGGTCGCCTGACACGACCGGGTTGTTTTTTTGCACCACAAAAACAACTTGATTGCGGAACCCTGACTATTCATATTTCGTTATATGGCGAAATAAGGAGGTGAGACCATTGTCAGATATTCCTGGAATTGATGTCCTTCGGGCGCTTGGTGACGATCATCGCCTGCGGGCCGCACTGGTTCTACGTCGGCACGAATTGTGTGTGTGCCAGATCGTGGAACTCCTCCAATTGGCCCCCTCCACCGTATCCAAACACCTGGCCATCCTCAAGGATGCCGGACTGGTGGAGTCACGGAAAAGGGGACGCTGGGTGTACTACCGAGCGGCCCGCAAGGCAGCGCTCCCGACCCGCGTCGTCAACACCATCATGACCGCCTTTGACGAGACCGAACAATCCCGGATGGATTCCCGAACTCTGGATCAGCTCCTGAGTATGGATCCGGAGAAACTGTGTGAGAAACAACGATGCCCGTAAGACTACTGTTTTTGTGTACCGGCAATTCCTGCCGCAGTCAGATGGCCGAGGGCTGGGCGCGCCAACTCAAAGGCGATACTCTACAGGTATACTCGGCCGGGATCGAAACGCACGGCCTCAACCCGAACGCCGTCAAAGTCATGGCCGAAGCCGGAGTTGATATTTCCGGTCATCGCTCCAAAACGCTGGCCGACCTCGGCGACCTGACCTTTGAGTATGTCATTACCGTGTGCGGTCACGCCGATGAACACTGCCCGGTATTCCCAGGCCGGACGGTCCGGCTCCACCACGGCTTTGATGATCCGCCGACCCTGGCAAAAGACGCGGCCACCGAGGAAGAAGCCCTTGATATCTACCGGCGGGTGCGCGACGAGATCAAAGCCTTTGTGGAAACGCTGCCGGATTCCCTGCCGGCGGGCCCGGATCAACGATAAGCTGGTTCTGTGACATGTGGCTGGAAGGAAGAACATAATGAGTAGCGCCGCCGTTTCGGGCAAGCAATTGTCGTTTTTTGATAAGTACCTGACCGTCTGGATCTTCAGTGCTATGGCGATCGGCGTTGCGGTCGGTCACTTTTTCCCTGGTATTGCCGGCTTCTGGGACCGTTTCAGTGTGGGGACCACCAATATCCCGATAGCCGTGGGACTCATCCTCATGATGTACCCGCCTCTGGCCAAAGTACGCTACGAGGAGATGGGACGGGTTTTCCGCGACTTCAAGATTCTCTTTCTCAGTCTGATTCAGAATTGGGTGATCGGCCCCGTCCTCATGTTCATCCTGGCCATCGTTTTTCTGCCGGACAAACCTGAGTACATGGTCGGTTTGATCATGATTGGTCTGGCCCGCTGTATTGCTATGGTGATTGTCTGGAACGATCTTGCCGACGGCGACCCCGAATACGCAGCCGGTCTGGTAGCTTTCAACTCGGTATTCCAGGTTGTGTTCTACTCGGTGTTCGCGTGGCTGTTTGTTACCAAGCTGCCGCCGCTGTTCGGCCTTTCCGGCGCCGTGGTGGATATCACCATGAGCGAGATTGCCAAAAGCGTGGCCATCTACCTGGGTGT
>JAHIVM010000143.1 GCA_018816665.1 Candidatus Zixiibacteriota bacterium | reverse complement strand
CTGCCATTTTATCGGCGGTCAAACAGGGCGGACAGGTGATCGTGTTTGCCCGTTCCGGGGGGCGATTGGAGAACTTGTTGCGTAGGCAGGCGGCTGTCATAGACCTGTCGATTGTGCCTCCGCCGCGAAATGCGCAGTCTGTGGCCGAAGTGGGACCGGTGTGGATGATACCGGCTGACACGCGGGCCGAGGAGGATCGGCTTACGGCACGTTTGTTTCCCCGGTTTGACTACCTGGTGGCTCCGCCGCACGAACGCAGCAACTGGGCGCTGGGGCTGGGCCTTCCCATGTTTGCGGTTGTGCCCTGTTACGGTTCCTTTGCGCCCCGCAACCTGGCATTGCTGACCGGCGCCGGGGTGGCCATGTTGCTCGACGATGCCACGGCACCCGCCTTTGGTGAGGCGCTCGCCGGGTACCGTCGGCAGGGTGACCTGGAAGCGATGGCCCGTGCGGGCCGGGGGAAGTGCGCCATCGATGGCTTTGAAACAATCGCCGCCCGGCTGCACCGTGATTTTCTTGCCGGATGACTCATTCTCGGGGATTGTGCGCTCGACAATAACGGCGTATCTTAACCCGCATGTCAGCCTTGTCCCTGAAATACCTGAAGCAGTTCGACCGCAACCTGTGGATCCTGGCCGGCGGCTGGTTTGTTGGAGCGCTCGGCTTCGCAGCATCGATTCCATTTCTGGCTATCTACTTCCACGGTACCCTGCATCTGACTACCACCGAAATAGGTGTGTTTTTCGGCGTGATGGCGATCGTCAGATCCCTGTTCCAGGCGGTGGGGGGAGAGCTGTCGGATCGTATCGGGCGGGTCGGTCTGATGATCCACTCGCAATACTGGCGAGCGGCATCGTTTCTGGCCATGGGATTTGCGATCGACTTTGACCTGGGCTTCTGGCCGGTGGCGGCGCTGTTTACGGTCAACGCCATTTTTGGTGCCTTTTTCATGCCGGCCGTTAACGCCCTGGTGTCGGATATTCTGCCTGCCCAAAAGCGACTCGACGGTTACGCCATTACGCGCGCCGCCGGCAATTTCGGATGGGCGGCGGGGCCGGCGATCGGCGGTTTTCTGGCGCACAGTTCTTACGGCACGCTCTTTTTTCTATCCGCCGTGGTGACGCTGGGTTCAGGACTGATTTTCCAGTTTGCCTTCAAGGCACCACCGCGGCAGGTAACAAAGGAATCATTCAAGTTTTCGGACCTGCTGGAGGTTCGCAAGGACAAGGTGCTGGCCGGGCATTGTGTCCTGGTGCTGATGCTGTATCTTGTCGTTGCCCAACTGGTGGCGCCGTTTTCCGTGTACACGGTTGAAATGGTGGGTATTGCCGAGGCACAACTGGGTCTGCTGTTTACAATCAACGGATTGATGGTCACCCTGTTGCAACTTCCGGCCACGCGATTACTGGGCAACACGAGGTTCACCACTCAGCTTGCAGTCGGGTCCTTTCTCTATCTGATAGGTTACGGCATTCTCGGGTTCTTCACTCACTACAGCTTCTTTATCCTTGTGATAGTAGTCATCACCACCGGAGAGATGATCATGTCACCGCCGTCGATAACCCTTACTTCGCGGCTGGCCCCCGAGGGGCGGATAGGTCGGTACATGGGTGTGTATGGGTTCTTTGTGACTCTTGGCTGGTCCTTCGGTCCTCTTTACGGCGGCCTTTTCCTGGACCGGTTCAGTCACCGGCCGGCGGTAGCCTGGATGCTGATTTCGTCACTGGCGCTTCTGTCCGGGGCAGGATACCTGTGGTTCGGCAGACGTTTGCCCGATACGCTGAATCGACGGGGCGATGAGGCTACTTCAGAATGACCAGCTTGCCGGTCTGCACTCGACGTTCGGATTCCACAACCCAGTAATACATTCCTGTGACAACCGCCTGCGTGTTGCGGGTAATCAGGTCCCACGTGTCGTGCATGGACCCGGGGCCGCCTTCAGGGTAGTCGTGGGGAATGGTGCGAATCAAGTCCCCATCGATTGAATAGATGTGAATAGTACACACCCGGGGGAGATTGGAAAAGTGAATCAGACGGGCCCGGTCAGGAGCCTGAGAACCGTCGCGATTCTCGAAGCCCCGCTCGGCATACCCGGCGTCCGTTCGATATGGATTAGGGTACACAAAAACATCAAGATTGCGGGCTTCCACGGTATCCGACGGAATCTGGGGTAGTTCCCGGATGTAGTTGCTTTCCGGTTTGGTCTCCAGGGCGGTCAAACCCGAGCGGGGTGATCCGTGATCAAAGGCCGTCACCGACACATAATACGGCACTGTGGGCAGGACATTGTCATAGACGTATTCATACTCGTAGAACCGGGGCAACGGCTCGCCGTGATCGTACAGCACGTCGCTTTCAGTCCACAGCGATGTGTCCGTACCGGGATTTGTGGCCTCGGGATACACCTTGCGGATACCATCGGCACGCGTCAACGAGGACTGGTTAAAGTCCTGCGTTTCAAAGTAGCTGTACGTGCCTTCCCATCGCAGGGGATTGGCGCGATTGTACAGAAGGGGGTCGAAATCCGGATCGCCGTAGTATTCGCGCAGTTGCGCAATCGTCAGGGGAATCTCATCCTGAATCCAGATGCCGTTTTCTCCACTCTGGGAGTACGTGAACCGTTTGAAGTTTTCGATATCGAAGGAACTGAGCATGGTGAAACTGGAAGCTCGCTCGTCCAGTCCGGCGTATACGCGATAGCCCTCGAAATCCTTCCGGTTGGTGAATATGTCTTTGTCGTTTTCCGTGTAGAAGCCGTTCCATCGGATAGTCAGTTTCCCGGTCGACGGGACGATCCGCACCGTGGGGGCCTGCGGCGGACCGGCTCCGCGGAAATCCGGGACACCGTCGCCCTTATGCCAGTTGGTGTCGACCGTCACTGAATCGGCTTTTCCGTCTCCCGTGCCCTCGCCGCAAATACGGAACTCCCCGCGATACCCGTCACCGTCGGTGTCCACCCCGGGGTTATCATACACCCACGAGGCCCACCGGGCGTTAGTGGCCAGGCCGTCGAAATCAAGGCTGTTGTAGTAGGGCCCGGGATCGTCGGGTTTGAAAAGACGCGCAAAGTCCGTCGGGTAGACATGGACGTTTTCACCTCCCACCAGGGCGAAGGTGACGGGAAGTACCTGGCCGGGCTCAATATCAAACGGTCCAAAGGACAGCAGGTAACGCATGTCATAGCCGTAGGCTATTTCCTCGGCGTTTTCGGGCGGCGGACGCCAACCCTCAAGCGTTTTGTCGACGGCGGTCTCAATGAGATCGTAGTCAAACTCTCGGTGGCTCAGCACATAGTACTTGGCCAAGTCACCCGACGGTGTCCCCAGTCGGCCGTCTTCGAATTCAAAGAACGGATCCTCGGCCGTGCCCTGCCGCCGGGGACCAAAGTCACGGGAGGCGTCGCCGTAGTTGATTATCCACCAGTTGAAGGAGAGATCAAGTTCCTCGGCCGGCGTGCGGACCACCCGTGTCCCGACCACACCGCGCGCGGAGCGATAGTCCCACTCATTGGGGCTGTCTTCCGGGATCGGGTCACCATCGTTATCGCCGTGATAGGCGATACTGACGGTGTCGATGAAACCGCAGCCCTCGGGAGCCGGGTGAAAACGGTAAAACCCGACAATGTCATCGGTCCAGCCGACCGGGTTGTTGCGAGAGATATGAAACGCATCGCCATCCACCCAGATGCCCATGTACACATCGCGGAGGCGGTCGCGGCCGATATTCTCCACCTTGTAGTCAAACAGTATGAAATCATCGGTGTAGTCATAACTCCACGCCATGCTGCGCTGAGTGACTTTGACACCCAGAGGGCGGTGACCGCGGCCATCGATCTCGTCGTAACCCGACAGCCCGGAATTGGTGATGGTGTCATAGTAGTTGATGATGATGTCCTCTTCCGAATACGCCGTGACATCCTCATCATAGAACTTGCTGTTGCGATCAATCGAACCGTAGGTGAAGTCACCACCCAGTTCGGGCGGGTCCGGCCACAGTTCATTGGTCTGGTAGAAATCCTCGGTGCCGCACGATACCAGCGTATCGCCGTCAACAACGGCGCCGATCCAGAACGCTCCCACCCAGAGGAGAACGATGTTGCTGCCGCGAGGATACTCCAACGACGGAATCGGTTCGCCGGTGAAGGGGTCCGGGCGCGTCTGTCCTTCGGTGCCGAAAGTGCCGTTGTTGGCCAGGGCCAGACGGAGATTGCCGCGACTGTGAGCGGTGTACCGGATTATCGGGGTCGCCGCCGTGCGCCGCTCGATCTGTCGGGCAGCATCCATCTTTGGATCGGGCCCGGGTGTTCGTCCCAGCGGCGAGGCGATCGGCACAAGGGAAAGGGCCGTCAATCCTATCATGAACTGACGGCCCAATGTCTGACGAAGTTTCTTCATCCTCGGAAGTTGTCTCCGCGTTTCCCGCGGCGAGCTACATGATAATCACGAGCTTGCCGATCTGGGTTTCGCCGTAATCGGACTCGACCGTCCAGTAATAGATACCGGAAACCACGGCCTGCGTGTTACG
>JAHIVM010000142.1 GCA_018816665.1 Candidatus Zixiibacteriota bacterium | reverse complement strand
TCCTCATTCTGCTCATCTACTCGTTTGTGACCTACCGCCTCAGGCTGTTTCGGGATAGAGACACCGGCGGTCGAATTCCGCTGATGCTGGGCGGGCTGTGCGTGCTGGCTGCAACCGTGTGGCGAGTTGTCGCCATGAATCCGGACTATGGTGACTGGTTTATTCCCGGGGCCTACCCGGCCATTGACCTGGGGCAATATCTCCTGGTTGTGCTGGGCATCCTGCTTTCGGTCATCGGGATTGCGCTGTACGCCGACTCCTGGCAGACGCGGCGTGATGAAATCCGGCTGCATGAGAGCAGGTTGTCAATCCTCGAAGATCTACAGCACCATGCGCGGCGTCCGTATCAGTTGCTGGAACTGCTGAACATCGCGCTCAAGGATGTTCTGGATCGCTTCCCCTCCGTGGCGGGGGCCGTATTCCTGGTCAACCGCAACAAACGTCAGTTTGTGCTGGCCTCGGCCAGCGGTCTGAGCCGGGAGGAGACGGCCCATCTCGAATACTATCCGCTTGAACAGAACGTTATTGCCCAGGCGCTTGAACTGGGCGATCCGATGCTTACGTCGCGCTTTCAGTTTTATGATCGGCGGGGGGGCACTGTGACCTCGCGGTTCTCATCGTGCCTCATTCTTCCTCTGGAATCCGGCATGGAGAAGATCGGGGGGATGATCCTCCTTTCGGAAGAACGCCAATACTTTGATCGCAGCGACATCAAGTCGTTGATTCCGATAGCCCAGTGGCTCGCGGAGAAAATCCGCTCCGCTCGTTTCGCCAGGGAACTGGCCCAGGTCAAGGCGACAGTGGAAAAGCAGACCGCGACACAATCCGAACTCATTGCCCGATACAGTTCCGTGTTGCGGGCGATGGATCTGCCCGACGCTCCCGGTGCGTTTTGCGCCGGACTGGTAGGCTTGGTCGGCTGTGAATCAGCTCATTTGTACGGCCTCCGGCAGGGCGAACTCACGTTCCTGGGCAATTCACGGCCTTTGGTCGATTATTCAGAGGGATACAAAACCGCACTGGTGGATGCACTTGGCCGGACACGACCGCTGATCATCAACCAGGAGGCCGAGGTCGATGGTGGCCGCCATGTGGTGACCCAGTCAAGTCTGGTCCTTCCGCTCGGGGGCGATGGTAATCAGGGTGCGTTGCTGCTGCGCAGCGAACAGGGGGCCTTCACCGTATCGGATACGGACCTGAAGGTTCTCGATACCTATGCATCGCTCGCCCGCATGATTCTTCATCACGACAGCCGTCACCGGCTCGATACCAGTCGCAAACGAGGCTTTGATACTATCCTGCAACTCCTGAGCGCCGAAGACCGACCGGATGTATTCTCCGATGACCCCGGCTTTTTTGTCCGTCACCTGCAGAGGATTTTGCCGGACGATGCTTACGGATTCACGCTGGCATCGGGAGTGGGCGAGGTGCTCAGTCTGGTTGACCCCGGCAGTGCCGGCGAGCGGCTGTCGGGAACGTCGCTGGAGGTCTTCCGGGGCGAGGGCAGTATCGGCAAAGCGGCCGTGAGCGGGCAGGCCGAGGTTGTGTTCGGACGCAGCCAGCTTCAGAGAAGCCTGGAAACTTACGAACCGCATAACCGCGATGCGATGATGCGTATGTTTGGCGAAGACGGCATGCCGTCGTTTATGGCCTGCTATCCGCTACAGGAACTCAGCGGTGTGGTGGGTGTGACTGTCGTGGTGATCCCCGGCATGGTCGATCGCGAGCGTTCGGAATGGGAACGACTCCTGATCCTGGCCGCCGGCTTGTATTCGCTGCGCCTGACGATCGACCGGCTGGAACAGGAACGTCGCGATGAGACGGGACTGGACGGCGTGACTCCGGAACGGCACCACATCAATAGGCTGAACAATCACTTCTCGGCCATCATCGGCACCGCCGAATTGGCTTCTCGTGACGATACGCTTAGCGTTGATGTCCGCCGACGATTCGCCCGCATCCTGGAGGAGAGCGAGCGCGCCGTGGAACTCATCCACCTCCCGCCGGTTGCGGACGATTCCCAGTCTGAGGTTTCGGTGACGGTTGACTCGCGGGCCGGTAATATCAGCAAAGCTGTCCGCAGAGTCCTGGAACACAGTCATGTCTCCGGCGATTTGTACATGGTCGGCGGCCGGGCACGGGAGATACGTCTTGATCTGGACAAGTTGGCCACTATTGAGTTTTCAAGTGAGAAGATAGCGGATCTTTTCGAGGTTGTGCTGGATCGCTTTGGAGCCACGGCCGATGATGACGACGTCATCACGGTGAGTGTCTATGTGACGGATGACTACGTCTATCTTGACCTGTCCCGGCATCGCCGCAACTTTCCCCCGGTGGAGCGGGTTGCAGGATTTGGGGCCTACGATCATGTTGATCGCGCGGTCAAGGCGCGGCCGACAGACGTGTACCTCTATTCTCTGGCCGACACGACAAGCTTTTATGCCGTCGACCAGTCGGCACCGTCGCCTGCCTATCTGTCTTTCAAGTTCCCTATCAAAGGACTACCGGATACTCCGTCCGCGAAGCCGGCAAAGGAGCCGGTGAACATCCTGGCGGTCGACGATCAGCAGGTCATTCTGGATCTGATTTCGGCCATGGGGCAGTCGTTGGGGTATCGGGTTGCCACCGCCCGCTCGGGGGAGGACGGGTTGAGACTGGCTCGCGAACAACGATTTGACCTGGTGATGACCGATCTGGCCATGCCGGGCATGTCGGGTCTGGAATTGGCCCGGCGTATCCGCGAAATCGTCATAGGCGTTCCGGTTGTTCTCGTAACCGGTTGGGAGGCAACGCTTGACAAGGGCGGCCTGGCTTCGGCCGGGATAACCGACGTTCTCTACAAGCCCTTTCGAATCGAACAGCTCACTGATCTGGTACAGACCCTGGTTCGTCGCTAGCCGAATATTCTCCGACCGTATATGTCAGGC
Organism: Candidatus Zixiibacteriota bacterium; assembly: GCA_018816665.1. Classification (GTDB taxonomy): domain Bacteria; phylum Zixibacteria; class MSB-5A5; order GN15; family FEB-12; genus JAHIVM01. The sequence goes on along the minus strand of JAHIVM010000142.1, from coordinate 1,987 downwards.
TTTCCGCAAGCCGTAAATCATCCCCGCGTCCTGCCGACAACTATAGCATACGCAAAGGAGTGACTGAATTGATGGACAGGCTTGCCATTCTGACCGAAATCAAGGAACGCGATGATCTTCTGTCCCTGCCTCAGGCATTGGCGGAGATACTGCGAGAGGTAGACAATCCGGATTTCACCGCCGACTCTCTGGCTCGTATCATCCTGCGCGATCCGCCCCTCACCGGTCGGATTCTGAAGATGGCCAATTCGTCGTTTTACAGCCGGTTTGCCGGCATCTCCACTGTCCACCAGGCCGTTCCCGTGCTGGGTGCCAACACGGTGAAGTGTCTTGCGCTGTCCACGTCGGTTTTTGACCCGGCGAAAATCGCATCCGATTCCGGCACCGATCCCCAGCAGTATTTCGCCAACGTGCTGACCGTTGCGGCGGGCGCGGAGAAGATTGCCTCGACCGTCGAGTATCGCGCCTCGGAGGAAGCGTTTATTGCCGGTCTGCTGCACGATATCGGATCGATGTATTTGATTCACCACTACCCGGCCGAGTATCGTAAAATCGTGAGAGGGGAAGTTCCGGGCGTGTCAAACATTCTTGATGCCGAGCAGGCGGTGTTTGGGGTGGATCATTGCGAAGTAGGGTACCATCTGCTGGTGAAATGGCGACTGCCGACCTACATTGCCGAGGCCGTTCGCGATCATCATCGCCCGGCCGACAATTCGCTCGATGCCCGAATCAGCGCCATCGTGCGCCTCGCCAGCCTGCTGACGGAAGACTCCGGCAGTCCCTATTCGATGGACCTTGAGGATCGTTTGCAGGCTATCGGGCAAACGTCCGAGGCCCTGGGGCTCTCCAAAGAGGACATCGACAGTATTTCGATTTCGCTGATGTCGGCCACCATTTCCGCGGCCGAGTATCTCGGTGTTGACATCGGCTCCATTGAAGAGATTCTCACCCGGGCCAATCAGGAGATCTGGCACACCTATCTCATGATCGAGAACCTGTTCAAAGAACGGCAGGATCTCAGCCAGAAGTTGTTGCAGCAGGAGCGGGCCCGCGGGGCGTATGAGTCCAAGACTATTGCGATGGCCACGCTGTCGCATTACCTGAATAACGCCGCCATGGCCATTTACGGGCGATCCCAGATCCTTCGCATGCAGCATAGCAAAAACGACAATGAGAAGCTGCTGAAGAAGCTGCCGGAGAGCCTGGACGTCATCGATAAATCGATTCAGAAAATGGTCGCGGTCCTGGCCGAGATGAAAGAGATCTCGCCCATCGACGAAGTTGAATTCCTCAGCACCTCCAAGGCCATGAACATGGACGACCGGATCGCCCGTCGCATGGACGAAATGGAGAAGGAATCCGGCCTGTTGCTGCCGGACGAGGCGGTTGCTCCCATAGCGTAAAGACGTTGTTGCTGATTGACCCGGCCGTCGGAATGTAGTACCATAGGCGCATGCTAAGGTATCTGACGGCCGGGGAATCTCACGGTCCGCAGCTCACCGCCATCATGGAGGGGCTGCCGGCCGGTCTGACGATTGATCCCGAGCAAATCGACTATCAACTCGCCCGTCGCCAGAAAGGCTACGGTCGCGGCGGTCGCATGAGGATCGAGCAGGACCGGGTGCGTGTTTTGTCCGGACTACGCCACGGGCTCACGCTCGGCAGTCCCATCACCCTGGTTATCGAAAATCGTGACTGGCCCAACTGGGCGACAATCATGGACCCATTTGCACCTCCGCCTGAGGATCTCGATCTCAGGCAGGAGCATCTGGCCAAAGAAACGACGTCTCCGCGCCCCGGACATGCCGATCTTGCCGGCGGGGTCAAGTGGGGGCACCACGACCTGCGCAACGTGCTGGAGCGCGCCTCGGCGCGGGAGACGGCGATACGAGTGGCGGTGGGGTCACTGACTCGCCAGTTGCTCGAGAGATTCGGAGTCCGTTTCGCCTCTCATGTTGTCCGCATCGGCGAGGTCGCCCTGGAACAG
>JAHIVM010000018.1 GCA_018816665.1 Candidatus Zixiibacteriota bacterium | reverse complement strand
GAGTGTTTTCGGATCGGCCGCGAATCGCGACGGCATAGGTTGTACCTGCGGCCAGCGGCTGGTACAGTTCAACTGAGTACCATCGAGGAGTCGAACTGGAAAAGAGTCCGGTGATTGACTGCTCGGCAAACACTCTGACATCGGGACTGCCGGAGGTCACGGTGTAGACGGCGCCGCCGACCTCGGCGTCATCGTAGTACGTGCGGCCGTACCAGCACAACCCTGTGACCACATCACCGGACGATGCCTGGTACGTGTTCAGGACATGGGCCGTGCAATCCGCCGCGCCGATGTTGGCCTGAGAGGCGCCTACCGTGGTAGTGCCGAACGTAGGATCAACAGTCACCGGATAGACGGCCCGATCGAGAAACGCAGCGGGCAGCGTAACCGCAAGCCGTCCCATTTCGATATCAATGCTGAGATCGCACCAGACGGTGTCGCCCTGTGAGTCCCAGGCCTTCGGGCGATATATGTGGCAGACTTTGGCGGGACCACCGTGAGTTGGCACGGAGCTGTATACAGCGTACGATCCCACAACACTGTCCGGTCGCACATCACCGGCTTCGAGTTCGGCCTCAGAGAGTTCCGCCTGATGGTGGAAACTCAGCCCCCGGCCGGATGTTTGAAAACAAAGCGTATTCCCGACTGGTGGGGCGCTGAGAACCATCTCCCACTCCAATCCGGTGCCTGACCTGGGGTACAGGCGGTGTTGCATGGACGGCGTGGGTATATCCAGCGTGTCACCCGAACGCGCGACGTATGCTGGACCCGGCAGTCCCCCCGGGGTTGGCGTATTGTCTGACAAGTGGATGACCAGTTCACGCGTTTCGTCGTCCGTTGACAATCGCAGTTCCGGAGTGGCGGCAGATCCGGTGATCACCTCTGCACGGAACATATCGCTTCCGCGCGACTGCGGCGACACGCCCCGGATTACCTGACGAGCCATGACAACGGACGCGGTGTCAGCTGCGTTGCCGACTACCGCCAGCCCGAGCAGCATCGCCGTGACAAATGCCTGATACCGTGGTTTCATTTCGGCCTGTCTCCTTTCGGCGGTGCCTCGGTAGAGGCATGGCTCGTACCACTATCAAGGGGCAGACCTTCCTTGCGGATTTTTTCCAGCAGTTTCCACAACTCCTTGTGCGTGGCCTCATCCGGAGCCAGCTTGCGGTGTGTTTCCAGCATTTTCAGAAACTCTCCTACTTTGGGGAAGTCTTTCAGTTCGGGGTGTTCGCGATGGTGCTCGAGAGCAGCCTCGTACCACCAGGAGATAAGGCACTCGAGGAATTCGAGACCGAACGTGCTTTTCTCGGGTGCGCTCCCCTGTTTGCCGAGATCAGTCACCCATCTCAATGATCAAAAGGTCTACGGAGACGGGCGATGATACGGCCGCATCATGCGCTATCTTGAAACGATCACGCGATTCCCGCCCGACTACAAACACACTGCCGCTGTTTCGCGGACGCAGAATGACGGCGGGTGATTTGATAGTCTCGGGCAGGTAATTCCCCCGGTGATCCCGGAGATCCTGAAACAGGACCTCCTGCTCGGTCTCTCCGAAGGAGGTCGCGCCGTAGTGGATTGAGTCAACCCCGTCGATTGTCGTACAGCACAGAAACTCCTGTTCACCGGCGGGTTGGGTTCCCCAGACGGCAAAGGAGGGCACCAGCCAGGCTCGGCGGGCGGTAATATTCTGCAGTCCGTTCATCGTTACACTCCTAGGCTCGCACGGGTCCCCTGGGACCCGCGAAAGGCGGTTTGTAAGCTTTCAGTAGTCCGGTCGCCTGCGCGGCGTAATTTTCGGCAAGAGTGATCCAGACCCGGGCTACGCTGTCGCCGCCGTTTCTCGTCAGTTCGCGGGCGGCAGTACCCCGGCAGACGGCTTCGAGAGCCAGGTAGGTAGCTGCCTGGGCCAGGGCCGGAATCTCGCCACCATCGGCATTCTCATCGATTTCAGATTCAATGAAGCGATTGGCGGCTGTGACGGCGCTTTCGATAATGGTGTCATCGGTGCCGCCATTCACGGGTGTGTAGTCGATCAGCACAGTTTCACCGTCGGCAATGCCTCCGCCGCTGAGTCGACGGATTTGTCCGAGAGCAGCCTGGACAGTATAGTCCAGGCCGGCCTCATAAACGGTGTACGGCAGGTACCATACGGTAACACTGTCTCCGGAACTCAGCGAACCGCCGTCTTTCAACAGCAGTCGGCCTTCCGCGGGAGAAACGATGTAGTCGACATTCTCCTGATACACGGTTCCCAGTGAGCTGTCCGAGGCCACAATCACGGAACCGCTTACCACAGGCCCCGGAGCGAACACCACACCCGGCTCGGTGAGCGTCAGCGAGATCCGCACTGGCTCGTGGGATTGCAATGATTTCACCCTGAGGCTGGCCCCGTCTACAGCGCCGTCCGTGAATGCTTGATTGTCGGTGCCACCGCAATGCAGCGGCTGGTCACATACCGGCGCCCGGGGCACCGCCATGGCGGGAAGAT
>JAHIVM010000141.1 GCA_018816665.1 Candidatus Zixiibacteriota bacterium | reverse complement strand
TCAACGAAATCACATACCTGTTATCCGCTATATACAGAACAACGGCCATGCGTACGCTGATGCCTTCGGTGAGTAGCTCTTCGTCGGGTTGCCGGGGAAACACCTTGAGATGCTCTTCCCATGATTTCGCTTTCAAACCGGCGGGAAGTCTGAGTTGATTCAGCCAATCAAGGAACTCGGCCCTGGCCGATTCAACGTCCATGAGCGGCAGACTCTTCTGCAGCTCATTCTTCAACGCCACTCTGAGCGCTTCTTTCATGCTTTCGCGGTCGACCATGTTTACCCTCGCGTTGTTGCGATTCTCCCCGCCCGAGCACTGTGCTTACTCGGACGACGACTCCGGTTTACTCATCGATCGGGACACCACCCGACGCATGGCACGCGAGTTATCCCAATTGCTGGTCAGGAACTCTCCCAGCGCCCGATCAATCAGCGTCTCGGTCGTCATCCCCTCGAAATGAGCCAGAGCTCTGAGCTTCCCGAGATGTTCCTGCCTCAACCAGTACGATTTCCTCTTCCACCCAACACCGTTGCGGTCAATCCTGGCGTCTGACACAACCACGGATCGATCGGAACTGTCGACGACCGGCCCGGCCGGTCGCTTTTTGGCAGACCTCAAAACGGCCATTTGTACCCCCTTTGGCGATTTGTTCTCTCCTGTATGTATCGGCAGAACCGATTGGCAAACAAAGAAAAACGGCAGTATCTGAGGGATGCTGCCGTCATCTCTGTTCAAAAGCGGATCTTACTTTTTGACAAGGCGGGCCCGTCCCGAAGCTGTTTCGATGCTGATTTCGGGACTGGGTTTGTCAACCACCGCTACCTTGCGGACATAGCGATCGCCCCACTTGCTGAACTCATCCTCGTCGTCGAAATCCATCGGGGCATCAATGCGCCCCTTGCGCACTTTGGCCACGAACGAAAACTGTCCCACCAGCGGGTTGTCGCCATAATCCAGCACCGCCCGCCCGGAGGCCGAGCTCAGGTGCAAATCGTGCTGCGCCGACTCAGCCAATTCGACATAGACATTGCCCGATGCAGCTTCAAACGTACCGACCTCCTCCAGTACGATCCCACTGGCATCCACACTGCCGCTGGCGCTGCTGAATTGTAACTCCCCTCGCGCATTGTCAACGCGAACCGACCCCGAGGCAGACTGCAGCGTCACCTCGCCGGACAGGTCCCGACCTCTAATACTTCCGCTGGCCACCTTGACATCAATCCTCCCGGAGACCTGGTTCAGACGCACACCGCCGCTGGCCGATGACAGATCCAGATGTCCCTTGCAGTCTCCCACCTCGATGCCGCCGGACGCCGTCTCAACCGAAATCTCGGCCTCGACATTGCTGACATCCATCCCACCGGAGGCCGAGGAAAACCGAAGCTCTGTTTTTCGCGGTACGGTCACGGTCCATTCGGCGTCACCCGAACAGGAACCGTGAATGACCTCGGTGAGCGTGAGAACATCATCCCGCTCACGGAACCGAGGTTCGTAGGCCTTCTGGGGAGACATGCGATAGGCTACCTCGACATGGATTTCATCCACGTCGTCGCCGATCACCGTGCAATTGCCGCTGACCGTTTTTATACGAACCATCTCTTTTTTGGGGAATGACTTGGAAATGACTTTTTCCGGTTCGGCCTGGACGCCTGCCATCGCCAGGAGAACCATCAAAGCCGTGAGCAAAACAACGGTCTTGCGAACCACCATGACACCACCTCATCTTTTTTTCAGACGCTGAGCACGCCGAATTCTCCGGACTGCTGATACTGGTACCCTATACGAAAAGACGGGGCAGATGTTCTGACATAATTGGGTTCACACGGGCGATCAACGCCCGGAAACTACACGTTTGATGGTCAGCCCCTGGACAAGAATGGAAAACAGGACGACGATGTAGGTAATTGCCACGATAGCATCGCGCGCCGGACCCGGAGTCAGCGACAAAGCCAGCGCGATCGAAATCCCCCCGCGCAGGCCACCCCAGGTGAGTATCTTGACCGCGTTGGGACTGAAGTCACGGCGGAACTTCAGGAGGTTGACCGCCGCCCCGACACTGACAAAGCGTGCTGCCAGCGTGAGCGGTATGGCGATCAGACCGGCAATCATGTAATCGGCGGTAAAGGACAGAAGCAGGATTTCCAACCCGATCCAGACAAACAACACGGCGTTCAGGATTTCATCCAGCAGCTCCCAGAAGTTGTCCAGATGGTGACGGGTGGTTTCGGACATGGCAAACCGACGGCCATAGTTGCCGATCAGCAGACCCGCGACCACGATGGCAATGGGTCCCGACGTATGCAGCGTCGAGGCCAGGGCGTACCCGCCCAGCACCAGGGCGAGCGTAATCAGCACTTCCACGTGGTGACTGTCGACATCCTTCAGCAACTTGTAGCCGACCAGTCCCAGCGCCAGGCCGAAGGCGACACCGCCGAGCGCCTCGTGGGCAAACAGGCCGAACACGCCGCCGACCGTGGCCTCCCCCCCACTGCCGGCGATTCCCAACATCACCATAAACACCACCACGCCGACGCCATCGTTAAACAGCGACTCACCGGCGATTTTTGTCTCCAGCGATTTGGGCGCCCCGGCGGATTTCATGATCGACAGCACCGCCACCGGGTCGGTCGGCGCAATCAACGCCCCAAACACAAGGCAGTAAGCATAAGACAGATGCATCTCGAGCATATTGAATACAAAGTAGATTACCGAACCGACCAGGAATGTAGTCACCACCACTCCGCCGGTGGCCAGCGTGGTTACGATAAACTTCTGCTCGGCCAGATCATCCAGGTTGACTTTGATGGCTCCCGCGAACAGAAGAATGCTCAGCATACCGTTCATCAGGGTTTCGCTGAAATCGAAGCTCCCCACCCACCGCTCGGCATATTTAGCCACATCCAGTCCCAGCAGACTCAGACCGATCAGTCCTAATGAGACACCCAGACCTATTACCATCAGGCCGACTGTCGACGGCAGTTTCACGAAACGATAATTCACGTAGCTGGCCAGTGCAGCGGTACTTATAAAAAGCGCAAAAAACGTAAATCCGGACATGCCTCGACCTCTTGTCTGAGCTAGTCTCGCGGTTGACGGTATCAGCCAAAATACGGCACTGGCGTTCGCGATGTAAACATTGAAATCGGGACAGTTCCAGTCCGGCGTCGGGATTC
>JAHIVM010000140.1 GCA_018816665.1 Candidatus Zixiibacteriota bacterium | reverse complement strand
GAGGCGGTCAACCAGGCACTAATAGTCGGCACCGGGGCCAACGCCCGCAAGGTGGCCGATATGGTGCTGGACTCCCCCGAACTCCGCACTCGGCTGATCGGCTTCCTCGACTACCGTAAACTCGGTTTCTGGCGCTACCGCGACATCCCCCTCGTCGGTCACCCCCGCTCCATGAGAGATATCGTGGCCAACGGTCAGGTGGATGCCCTGTTCCTTGCCCCCGAACCGGATGATCTGACAAAATCGCGCGAGATTTTCAACACCGCCGAGAAAATGGGCGTGTCGGTGTTTGTCATGCCCAATCTATACTACCCCCGGCTGTCGCGCATTCGTCCGTCGTATATCAACGAGATGCCGACTCTCCTGTATCGCTCCGATCCGGAGAATCAGCTTTCGTTGTTCATCAAGAAGATTGTCGATCGCGTTGGCGCCCTGGTCGGCCTGGTGCTGGCGGCGCCGATTATCCTGCTCACCGCTTTGACCATCAAACTCGACAGCCGTGGTCCGGTGCTGTTTAAGCAAACTCGTACCGGTCTGAACGGCCGCCCGTTTACGCTGTACAAGTTCCGGACCATGTGCACCGATGCCGAGCAGAAGAAATCGCACCTGACGGATCGAAACGAAATGTCCGGGCCGGTATTCAAAATCAAAAACGATCCCCGTATCACTCGTATCGGGCAACTGCTGCGCAAGTACTCAATCGATGAGCTGCCGCAGTTCCTCAACGTACTTAAAGGCGATATGTCGCTGGTCGGCCCGCGTCCGCCCCTCCCCCAGGAAGTCAGTCGCTTTGAACCCTGGCAACATCGCAAACTGGCCGTCCGACCGGGCCTCACCTGCCTCTGGCAGGTCAACGGGCGCAACGCGGTTGATTTCGAGCAATGGATGCGTCTGGATCTCGAGTACATTGACAACTGGTCGCTCTGGCTGGATATCAAAATCCTGTTCAAAACCATCCCGGCCGTTCTCAAAGGCTCCGGCCAGTAGCAGCCGATTCCCCCCCAATTTTTCCGACCGGGAGCTCCCCGGTCGGTCTTTTTTTGTCCTCCCGCGAGCAAAATAGACCCGCAAAGCCCCTGAGCACGCAAACCTTTGACCATTTTGTCGGTTATACAGCGTACCGTGAGTAACGGGGCTGCTGAAACCCCGCATCGACATCCTTAAAAGGCAGGGACCACGATGAAGTACCTGATGATCCTGTTGCCTCTGGCCGCGCTGACCGTCGGACTCACTCTCCCGGGCGCGCCGGATGCCCCTGCCAGGAAGGCCGAAGCCATGAGTTCGACGACGACTGAGCACAAACATACCAACCATCTGGCCGGAGAAAACTCCCCCTATCTCCTGTCCCATGCCCACAATCCCGTGGACTGGTATCCCTGGGGAGATGAAGCGCTCGATAAAGCAAAACGGGAAAACAAACCGATATTTCTCTCCATCGGCTATGCTGCCTGTCACTGGTGTCATGTGATGGAACGCGAGTCGTTTGAGAACGAAGCAATCGCGGCTGTGCTCAATGAGCATTTCGTCAGCATCAAAGTCGATCGCGAACAACGCCCCGATCTCGATCACATCTACATGGCCTTTACCACCGCCATGACCGGGCACGGCGGCTGGCCCATGTCGGTCTTTATGACGCCGGAACTCAAGCCGTTTTATGCCGGCACCTATTTCCCGCCAATCGATGCCTACGGTCGACCGGGATTCATGTCCCTGATAACCGAAATCGCCCGCGTGTATCGCGAGGACAACGATAACCTTCGCCGGTCCTCGGAATCCATCTACTCCCGCCTGGCGGCCCAGATCAACGTGAGCACTGCGCAGAGCCTGCTTACCGGCGACATGATCAGCCGGGGGGCCTCCGGCCTCATGCGCGGCTTTGACCATGTCAACGGCGGGTTCGGCTCCGCCCCCAAGTTCCCCCATGCCACCGAGCTTTCGCTGTTCCTGCGTCAATTCCGACGGACCGGTGATCATCAGTACCTGACCGCCGCCGTCACCGGTCTCAAGGCCATGGCCAACGGCGGTATCTACGATCACCTGGGCGGCGGCTTCTCCCGTTATTCCACCGATGCCCGCTGGCTGGTCCCGCACTTTGAAAAAATGCTGTACGATAATGCCTTGCTGGTTCCGGTTTATGCCGAGGCATTCCAGATCACGGGCGACAACTCGTATCTCAACACCATTCGCGGCACTCTCGACTTTGTGCTCCGGGAGATGACCGATACGACCGGCGGATTCTACTCGGCGCTCGATGCGGACAGCGAAGGCGAAGAAGGCAAGTTCTATGTCTGGTCCAAGAGTGAGGTCGACCGGATTCTCGGCCAGGACTCCCCCGCCTTCTGCGCCTATTACAATATCACACCCGGCGGCAATTTCGAGGGCCACAACATTCTCAATGTGACCGCCGAATCCGATCGCGCCCTCGCCGCAGCCGGGGTCACCGATGGTCCCGAGTTTCTCAAGCGCTGCCGCGACAGGCTGTTTGCCGAACGCGCCAAACGAATCCGCCCGTTAACTGATGACAAGATTCTTACATCCTGGAACGGCCTCATGGTGGCGGCGTTGTGCAAGGGGTATCAGGTGACCGGCGAACAGAAATATCTCGATGCCGCCATCGCCAACGCGACTTTTGTCCGGACCGAATTGTTCCGCGACAACCATCTGACTCATTCGTATCGCGAGGGCGGTCACTCTCACGGCCAGTTCCTCGAGGATTATGGTTACTACCTGCACGGCCTGCTGGAACTCTATCAGTCCGACCACAACAACAACAGCCGCTGGCTGGAATTCGCCGCCCTGCTGGCCGATCGCGCTGATGAATTGTTTATGGACGACGACGGCGCGCTGTATCTTCGCGACGGTGACCAGGGTGATTTGATTTTTCGGCCCCGCGATGAAAACGATGGCGCTTTGCCGGCGCCGGGATCATTGCTGGTCGGTGCGTTGCTGAAACTCGGCCGTCTCTCCGGGAACGAAGTCTACACTGCCAACGGCGAAAACGGTTTGCGGGCCCTTTCGGGGTTCCTGGAATCACGCCCCGGCAGCCTGGCCTCGGCCTTACTCGCACTGGACTACCATCTGTCGGACAAGGTCGAGGTGGTTATTGTTGGTACCGGCGAGGTCCGTCACCAGATGCTGGCCGAACTCAACACGCGGTACCTGCCCAATGCGGTGCTGGCCGTGAGTCCCAGTGGCGATGAGCCATGGCCGCTCTTTGAAGGTAGACGGGCCAACAACGGCGAGGTGCGGGCGTTTGTCTGCCGCAACTCGGCCTGTATGCTGCCGGTCTCGACTGTGGCCGAATTTGATTCGCAGTTGACCACTCTGGATAAGTAAGCTCTGTATCGAGCCGGGGTTCGGCCCAAACCCGCCCCCGGCTCAGATCATCCCGCCGACAGTTCCCTTTCCTTCAATTTAGTCGTATCTTTGATCTTCGACCAGTTGGCCTTCGTCGGCTGTGATCGAATTGATTTTGTGAACTTCAGCCGAACCTGTCGGTTGATTACGAACAGACTATTCACAACTCAGATATGGGAGAGACTATGGTAACGGCAAAAATGAAATGGGGCGGCGGCCTGAAATTCGAGGCGACCTCATCGTTCGGTAACACTATCATCACCGACGGCGCCAAGGCGGCCGGCGGCACCGAGGAGGGCGCCAAGCCCACGGAAATGCTGCTGTACGGTCTGGCCGGCTGTGCCGGGATCGACGTTGTTAACATCCTCAAAAAGCAGCGCCAGAACCTGACATCGCTGGAAATCGAACTCACCGCCCACCAACAGGATGACTACCCTAAGCCGTTTCATACCATCGAGATGAAATTCATCGCCCGGGGCGACAAGCTCGATGAGAAAAAACTCGCGAAAGCGATCGAACTCTCCGAGCAGAAGTACTGCGTGGTCAGCCAGACTATCCAGCAAATCTCCAAGGTGATCGTGACCCACGAAATAATTGAAGATTAAGTGAATCGTTCTCACTCCACGGGCATCTAATGGGTAAAGAAAAAGAACACGGAGACGCTAACAATGACTGAAATGGCCCATATATTAACATCGGACAAGGACTTTGCCACCGTGGTGGCGAACCTGGAAAAGCAGACGGCCGAGCATAAGTTTCGGGTCCTGGCCGTTCACGATGTCCAGAAGACGCTTGCGGAAAAAGGTCTCGAACGCGGGCCGCTGAAGATTATTGAACTCTGCAACGCCGTTTTCGCCCACGAGGCGCTGAAAAAGGACGTAAACGTTTCCCTGTTCATGCCCTGCCGCTACGCCGTATATACCGAGGGTGACAGAACCGTGGTCAAACTGGCGCGGCCGAGTATGATTGCTGAGATGTTGCCGCAGGCGGGTCTTGTGGACCTGGCCGGCGGAGTTGAAAAAACACTGATAGATATTATGGAGGCCTCCGTTTAGCAGGAGGTTGGGTTTAGCGATGGTGAAGAAACTAAAACGAGCCGGTCTTTTTGCCCTCGGGGGCGGGGCAATAGGACTTGCCGTCTCGCTGGCCTACGTCCAGTTTGGATCGACCTGACAGCTTATGTGCAACCCCTGGTTGACATCGTCGATGGGGGTTGTGTTTGGGGCCGGGATGTCCCTGCAGGATGAAAAGAGGTAACCAATGCCGTTGTTTGAATACAGATGCACGGAATGTGATACAAAGTATGAGGAGCTGTCCAGCAGTTCCGATAGTTCGGTCGCCTGTCCCAACTGCGGCAGCGACAACACGACCCGCCTGCTCTCGACCTTTGCAGCCTCGACCGGTTCCTCAAGTAGCGGACCGTCGTGCGGATCCTCGGGCGGCGGCGGCTGCGGATTCAGTTGAGCGTCGTAACTGGACCCCACGTCTGAAGACATGGGATACCGGAGTCCGCGGTCGCGGACCAACAAAAGCTTCCACACTCTCACACGCACAGGGTCGGTGGGTCCTCAGCCCCGCCGGCCCTCCTTCCTTTTGGGGGCAAGACGGTTTGTACCGTAGGTACCCCACGTCTTCAGACGTGGGATCATGTGGGCGGCAGACGCCCTCGTCTGCCCCTTCCTTCATCGTATCGTTTCCGACCGGCTCTCCCCCTGCAGGGCAGGTCTCTATTTCGACAGCTCAAGACCACCAACGCCACCCACCCGAAAACAAACCGCCACCATTCGCGCGATGCATCGGAGACCTGCCGCAAGAACAATTGCGAGAAACACGGGTGCCATTCTCAAGTCTGCTTGAGGATGTCTGACCGATTCCCGTTTACGGTGGGATAGGATGCGACTAATTAGGAGCCCCTTTTGTTAGAACCGGACCATAGGGAAAACGATAGACTCATCTCATGGTCTTAGTAGCGACTGTCTTGTTTGTCAAGCGAGATTTGGTTTCCAGTTTTCTCCTTTCGCCAGCATCGTATTGACGATTGTGAGCAGTTTTCTCATGGCTGCGACGAGAGCGGTCATTTTGGGTTTTCCCTTATGCAGCAGTCGTTGGTAGAACCGGATCAGGACCGGGTTATGATGACAGGCCACGACGGTAGGCATGTACAGGCGCGTCCGGACAGCCTTTCGGCCGCCGCCGGTCATGCGTTTGCCCCGGAAGCTTCCGCTGTCGCGGTTAATGGGGGCCACCCCGATGAGGGCGGCAATTTGACGTCGATTGAGTTGACCCAACTCGGGGACCTCGGTGAGTAGCATGGTGGCGGTGGTCGGGCCGATACCGGGTACCGAGAGCAAGGCCTGCCTCTTCTGTTTTAGTTCCGGCTGTTGATCGATGAGTTCGGCCAGTTGTTGTTCAATCTTAGCCCGTTCCCGTTCGATAGTTCTGACGATAGCGTTGATACTGCGGGCGATTGATTTGTCGTGACCATGCTCACGGCGATTGGTTTCAGCGGTATGCATCTTGACCAGTTGCTGCCGCCGCGCTACCAGCGCTTTCATCTGGCGATGACCACGATCGCCGAGGGGCCGGCGGGGCGGCTTTATGGTGGCAGCGTATTGGGCCAGTAAGAGAGCGTCAATCTGGTCAGTCTTAGCCAGCCGGCCCACGGCACGACCAAAGTCACGCACCTGACGCGGATTGACGACCGCTACCGGCAATGAAGCTTCATCGAGCGCCACCGCCAGGTCAAGTTCGTATCCTCCGGTGTTCTCCAGGACGATCAACTGCGGGCTCAACGAGCTTAACTGCTTCACACACTTCTTGATACCGGACCGGTCGTGCGCGAACCGGGCATGCTTTCCGGTACTGCTGTCGTACAGGTCCACATGGGCCTTGGCGACATCGATTCCGACAAAACTGTTCATGGCATTCCCATCCTTGCGCTTGCGGGCTCATTGTTGTACAATGTCCCCAGCGACTGTTCGGGCTTCGGCCTGAATAGATGACGTCGGATCACGCTACAAACGGGCTCGTTACACGGCCCCAGGGTGGGGCGATCTCGACGCCACCAGGAGATCTTCGGACCAACCGGAGATCTCTATTTACATCCCATTCTAAACAGAATCCCGATCGTCGCCAAGATACAAGGGTGGGTGCGTCCGCGGACCCGCCGCATATACATTCAGCCAGTTAAACATCAAGGGTGCAAGGTTCACTCGTAGGATCGTTGTAGGAAGTTCAGACGCGGCACGTCCGAAGACGCACGTGCCCTACGGTTACTGTCATTTTCCCATCTTGAATGACAGCCCGCGCGACCAATACACGCCCTTCACGCCGGTCGCTGTACCACCACCGCTATACGATTTGTCCTGGGGCCCGACTTCCGAAACGTAAAACAACAGTAAAACCCCTTCACCACAAACCCAACACCGGTCAACATCGCACGAATCTGATCATCGGGATACCCCCGCTCGGTATGCTTTTCATCAAAGCGAGTCCAGCTCTTCCCCGACTTCACAAAAAAAGTCGCGTACAAATTCGCGCTGTCATCACTCTCGAAATACTCGTTGCGGAACAACCACGCGATATCATCGCGCACCTGCCCCCATATCTGCGAACTCCAGATCGTCCGCATCGCGTGCGGCGTGTTCATATCAAAAACGAACCAGCCGCCGGGGGTCACATGACGATAGACAGATCTAAACGCTGCTTTCAAATCGCGCGCGGTTAGTAGATAGTTCAACGAATCGTAGTAACAGGTCACCAGGTCAAATCGGCGAACACCCGTTATCCCTCTCCCCGAGTCTCGGATCTCAAAGCGCGGCAGCGCCTGGCAATACAAATCAACCTTGCGGCCTTTGAGTTTCTTCCGCGCCTCGGCCAGCATGTCTTTGCTGCGGTCCAGTCCGGCCATGGGGACACCAAAATCGGCAAACTCGGCGATCGCAGTCCCGGTGCCGCAGCACAGATCAAGACCGTCGACGGGACGAATCCTGAACCGCTGCATGATCTTCTGCGTATACGCCACCATCTTGCGGGAATGGTCATCGGCATCCATCCGGTCGTAAATCCCGGCGAATCTTCCGTAGGGGGCCGCCGCTGAACTCATATATCTCTCCGGTAGGTCATTTGGCCGTAGCCGCTTTTTGTTGACGTCACCCGCCCGGGCGGCGTTACATGCTGCATCCGAATTTGGTGAATATGCGCCCCGACAGCAAGTATTGTATCCGAAACACGGCTGGAGTCTGTCGGCCGCTGTAGAGAAACGAAAGGAGTAGCGATGGCAACCATGTTCTGGATCTGGATGGCCGCCGCGGTGGTTTTCCTGATAGTCGAGTTGCTGACTCCCACCATGATATTTATTTGCTTTGCGGTCGGCGCCGCCTGCGCCGGCATTTACGCCCAGGTAGGCCCCGAGGGATCAATCAACTGGCAGGTTGGCCTGTTTGCGGTCGTATCGGTAGCGTTGCTGCCCCTTACCCGGAAGTTCGCCAAAAGAATGACCAAAGAATCGGCGGAGTTGTCCAATGTTGACCGCATGATCGGCAAGGTGGCCCTCGTCACGAAGGATATCGACCCCGATCTCGGCGGCCGGGTGCAGTTCGAGGGTGAAACCTGGGCGGCGACCGCGACAGAAACGATACCGTCGGGCGCCAGGGTGAAAATCCTCTCGGTGAGCGGTACCCGCGTCAATGTGGAGAGATTTGTTTCTTAGAGAGTTAGGGAAAGGATAGCAATATGATGGATGCCGTAACAATACTCATAATAGTCCTGGTCGCGCTGGCCGCCGCGGTGGTCCTGATGTCCATCCGCATTGTGCGGCCGTTCGAAAAGGGACTGGTCGAGCGCCTGGGTAAGTTCCAGCGGATTCTGGATCCCGGCCTCAACCTGATTGTCCCCTTCATGGACACCATGCAGAAGGTGGATATGCGCGAGGTGGTTATCGATGTCCCCGCGCAGCTCGTGATTACCCGCGACAATGTCGGAGTCGAGGTGGATGCCATAATTTACATCCAGGTGACCGACCCGTTCCGTTCGCGCTACGAAATCACCAACTATATCATAGCGTCAACCAAGCTGGCCCAGACCAACCTGCGTAACGTTATCGGTGAACTGGATCTGGATGCCTGCCTTGCCTCGCGCGATGAGGTCAACCTGCAGTTGCGCGATGTCATGGATGCCGCCACGGACAAGTGGGGCGTGAAAGTCAACCGTATCGAGCTGCAGCGGATCGACCCGCCGGTAGATATCACCGCCGCCATGAGCCGCCAGATGAAGGCTGAACGCGACAAGCGCGCCGCGATTCTCGATGCCGAGGCGATCCGTCAGGCCAACATTACCAAGGCCGAGGGCACCAAACAGTCCCAGATCCTTGAGGCCGAGGGTTACGCCGAGGCGGTCAAAACCAAAGCCGATGCCGAGAAATACCGTCAGATTGCCGTGGCCGAAGGCCAGGCAAAGGCGATTTCGGGCGTGTTCCAGGCGATCCACGACGGCAAACCTGATGACAAACTGATCACGCTGAAGTATCTGGAAATGCTGCCGGAACTGGCCAACAACAAGGCGAACAAAATCTTCCTGCCCATTGAGACGTCCGGCATAATCTCCTCGCTGGCCGCGATGATCGAGGGTATCGGTCTGAAAGG
>JAHIVM010000139.1 GCA_018816665.1 Candidatus Zixiibacteriota bacterium | reverse complement strand
CTGATTGAAATCGTCAGATATGAACCATACCGGTCGGTAAACGCGGGGGCAGGGGTAGGTCTGGCGACCCGATCCGGCGGTGGTTTCGATGGGCCTGCTACCGGCTGGTCACTCACCTCGCACCTTTCCTTCATGCCGAAGGGGTCGCGTTGGGGTGTGAGGCTCGATGGCCTGGCTACTCATATGTATGAGAAGGCGGCTCTGGTATCTGACTCCGCGACAACTGAGTCCCTGGGTATGGTCGGCGGTTCGGCAAGTCTGTTGGTCCGGTTACGCGCCCTGCCATCGGTGCAGTGGCAGGCCCGGGCCGGTGTCGGTCTGTATGCCGGTTACCGGACGCGTGCGAACATCGGCCCCGGGGGTGACTACTCAAACCGGGAGCTCAGTTCCGGATTTGTCGTTGGTCTTACCGGTCGTACCAGCCTGCGCCTTGTGGCGGCGACTTTTGATATTCTGTATCTGCATATGACCCACGATATCAGTCCGGACTTTCTAGTCATCTCGATCGGTCTCAGCACGCACTGAGCGGTTCAGCCTCGATCGACCGTTGCATTCTCCCTTACGAAAACGCTATACTGACCCCGGCTCATGTATGCCCTGAGTAAGAGGATTCGTAATGGATATTCGCGAAGAGATGGACCGTATATATCGAGAAGTGCCCCTTGATACCATTCCCTGGAATCTCTCCGAGCCCCCCCGGTTACTGGTCGGAGCGATCGAAAGCGGTCGGATCACGCCCTGCCGGACGGTTGATCTGGGATGCGGGGCGGGGAACTACTCGGTCTGGCTAGCCGGCCAGGGATTTGATGTCACCGGTATCGATATCAGTGCCGAGGCAATTCAGCACGCCCGTGATCTGGCAATTCGTGAGGACGAGCCGTGCGAGTTTGTAGTCGCTGATTTGCTGGGTGACGTTTCCGCCTACCACAATTCGTTCGATCTGGCCCTGGACTGGGAAGTCCTGCATCATGTATTTCCCGAGGATCGTCCCCGCTTCGTGGAGAATGTCTGGCAACTGCTGCGCCGCGACGGTCTGTACTTTTCGCTTTGTTTCAGTCTGGAGGATCCGGCTTTTGGAGGCGAGGGGAGCTATCGCACGACGCCATTGGGCACCATTCTGTACTTCTCCTCCCAGGAGGAACTTCGAGCGTTGTTCGCACCGAAATTTGAGATTATAGAACTGGCCACAGTGGAAGTGCCCGGCAAGACGGTGCCCCACCGGGTCAACACGGCCTGGCTGCGTCGGCGCTAGCATGACGAAAGTCTCTGCTGCCGGCGCTTCTGTCAGATCCGGATTTCACTCTCGTATGCAATTGTAGGTGACGTTTTCTGCGTCCAGGTCTTGTTTCGCACGGATATGATTTCCCTTTTTGTTGTCGCCGGCACCGGCGGTATTGCGGCCGGTCCAGACCCCCAAACCCGTCCCGGCCTGCGCCTGGTGGTGCCGCCAGGAAATGCCCCGGCGGAGTCTGCATCTTCAAACTTGCATTATTCTGTCGCGAATGTAATTTCCGGCAGGGGTAGGCCACCGACATGTCGACCGTGGTTGCTCGGAGTGTGTTTCCGCGCCGTCGCGGGTTTGAAAGAAACGGTTGCCGGGTAACACGGACCCGAGCGGAGGCAGTCAAGGGCATGGGAGACAGGCAATTACCCCAGGATCCGGCGCTCCTGAAGCGTCAGATCGACGCGCAAAACGCCGCCGGAGCCTGCAGGCACGCACTGGTTGAGGCTGATCTTCCCGCCGATGATTCCATTCGGGCGGTGGTCGAGGGACTTCCCCTTCCGTTCCAATCCCTGGATCCGGCAGGTCGTATTCTGGATGTAAACTCATCCTGGCTGGAGCTGCTGGGTTACCGGCGGGAAGATGTCCTGGGTCGCTGGCTGGGCGATTTTTTGGTTTTTTCCGACCATGACAGGCTGCGTCAGTGTTTGGTTCGCGTGCAGCAGACCGGAGAGGTCGGGAATACCCGTTACACGATGGTTACGCGCGACCGGATTTCGGTGCCGGTTCGGTGCGACGGCCGAGTCGGTCAGTGGCCGGGAAGCAATGACCGGCGCACCCTGTGCATTCTTCGTAAAATCAGCGACATCGTGAGTACCCGCGGATACCTTGAGTTGCAGCGGAATCTGGCGCTCTCACTCAGTGAACATCGCTCGCTGCAGGACATTCTGCGTATTTGTCTGGAGACCGCTCTTGAGGTCTCGGAAATGAATGCGGGTGGTATCTACCTGGTGGTCGATAGTGCCGGGACCCTGGAACTTGCTCACCATCAGGGTCTTTCCTCCGCGTTTGTGCAGACGGCCGGCCGTTTTGAAGCCGACAGTCCCAATGCCAGGCTGGTTGGCCGGGGTCGTCCGATGTTTTCGCGCCATAACCGGGATGCCCTGCCAAGCGATAATGCCGCCGCACGCGAGGGTTTGCGAGCGGGCGCCTTTGTGCCGATCCTGCATGCCGGCAAAGTGGTTGCATGCCTGAACCTGGCATCGACGGAACTGAACGAGGTGCCGGATGTGACTCGGGCGGCAATTGAAACCATTGCCGGACAACTTGGCGGTGCCATAGCCAGAGCCCGAACTGAACAGGCACTTGCGACAAGCGAGGCCAATTTCAGCAGCCTGGTCGAAACCATGACTGACTTCCTGTGCGTCACCGATGATGACGGTATTATCCGCCATGTCAATGCCACGATGCTGCATCGACTGGGATACGCAGCGGAAGAAATGCTGGGCAGGCATGTCGCCATGATTCATCCCGAGGACAGGGGCTTCGAGGCCGCGGAAGCAGTGGCGGCCGTGCTGAAAGGTGAGCGTAACGGGTGTCTGCTCCCGCTGGTAACCAAAACAGGGGAACTCATCGAAGCGGAATCCAGAATCACGCGGGGCGTTTGGGACGGTCAACCGGCCTGGCT
This sequence comes from Candidatus Zixiibacteriota bacterium, assembly GCA_018816665.1. Classification (GTDB taxonomy): domain Bacteria; phylum Zixibacteria; class MSB-5A5; order GN15; family FEB-12; genus JAHIVM01. Next base: position 42 of record JAHIVM010000139.1, on the reverse strand, counting down.
CGGTATTTCACGTGACATCACGGAGCGTCTTCGAACCGAGAT
>JAHIVM010000138.1 GCA_018816665.1 Candidatus Zixiibacteriota bacterium | reverse complement strand
TTCTGACGGACGCGACCTGTCCGGATCTGGTATCGCCTCGCCAAGCCGCGGTCATTTATGGGGTTACCGGCCGGCAATGAGCTCCGTCTTGACAGGACTCCCCAGGCTCTACTAAGGTCAACGACATGACCGGTCGACCAAAGGAATAAGCTCGAAACTCAACAGGAATATCCTGGAGCAGGTAACACGACCCAACGCGTGGAGGTACCGTTTTGATTCGCTATAAGGATCTTTCTATCAGGTGGAAGATGACGCTGGTCATTATGTTGACGAGCGCATTTACCCTGTCACTTGCAACCGTAGCCTTCCTGATCAACGACAGGAGCAGTTTTCAGGCTAAGTTGATCAAGGATGTGTCGTTGATCGCCGACATCATGGCCGACGACAGCGCCACGGCGGTGGCTTTCGACGATGCCGAATCGGCTGCGGAAGTTCTCCAGGCCGCCAACCGCAATGTACACGTGGTCTGGTCCATGGTGACGTTGCCAGACGGTTCCGAGTTCGCACGGTTTGTGCGCGCCGGTGCAACCGCGCCGTCGGCAGCCGCAATTGCCGGTCTGGATAACGTTGTCCTCGACGGCGGATACCTGACGGTGGGCAAACCCATCGTAAGCGACGACAAGACCATTGGTACGGTGTGGATTCGTTCGGACCTGACGGAGATACAGGAACGGATGTCCTGGTTTCTCAGCATGAGCGGCATCGTGGTGATAGGTGCCTCGCTGATCGGGCTGATTGTCGGATTCTTTTTCCAGCGCCTCCTTTCCGACCCGATCAAAGAACTGGAAGCCGGAGCCGAGCAATTGGCCCTGGGCAACCTGGATTTCCACATTACCTACCGGTCAAAGGACGAAATCGGCGTGCTGGCTGATTCAATCCGGCAACTCATGGCCTACATCAGTGAGTTAGCCGATCATGCAGGACGGATTGCCAGCAAGGACCTCACGGTTGTGGTACGTCCGAAGTCAGAGGCCGATGTACTCGGGACGGCTTTTGCCAACATGATAGACAACCTCTCACAAATGATTCGCCAGTTAAACGAAAACGCAAATCATCTGCTTGAAGCATCCAATTCCATAGCCTCATCGTCCGAACAGATGTCCCACGGCGCCACCAACCAGTCGGAACAGATCTCTCAGGTATCGACGGCGGTGGAGCAGATGAGTGCGACAATTATCGAATCCTCGCGCAATGCCGGTGATGCCGCCAATGCATCGCAGGGTGCCTCAGAGACTGCCACCAACGGCGGCTCGATTGTGGAGGAAACCATTCTGGGCATGCAGCGAATCGTCGATGTGGTTCGCAGTTCAGCGGATTCAATCGGCAAACTGGCGTCGTCAGCCGATGAAATTGGTGAGATCATAGGTGTCATCGACGAAATAGCGGACCAGACCAACCTACTGGCGCTTAATGCCGCTATCGAAGCGGCCCGTGCCGGTGAGCAGGGACGCGGTTTTGCGGTCGTGGCGGACGAGGTCCGTAAGCTGGCCGAACGCACCGGGAAGGCAACTTCCGAAATCGCCGACAAGATCAGAGCCATCCAGAGTGAGACTCGCGATGCGGTGGGGGCCATGGAGTCGGGCATTCAGGAAGTTGATGAAGGTCGTAAGCTGGCCGACCAGGCCGGTGACAGCCTGCGCGAAATTGTCAACATGTCCCAGTCCGTTACCAACATGGTTCAGGCCATTGCTATCGCCGCCGACGAGCAGTCCAGGGGTGCCGAGGATATTTCCAAGAGTGTCGAACGGATATCGGCGGTGACTAAAGAGACGGCGGAAGGCGCCGGGCTTTCGGCCTCTGCAGCCTCCGAACTGAACCGTCAGGCGGAAGGTCTCAAGGAACTGGTAGGTCAGTTCAGAATTCATTGAGTAGCAGAGTCTCCACGCGATACTACTACCGGTCCGGTTGCCTGTACGGCGGCCGGGCCGGTATTTTGTTCATCGACAGACCGGTCGCTGCGTATGTTCTTCAGACCAGAGTGTTCTCACGTGATAACAGGGAGTTGCCATGGCCGAAACACCGAAGCGCGACTGGAGCCAGTTCACCTGCCGCATTGCCATCAAGGCGTCCCCGGCCAGAGTCTTCAGGGCCTGGACCGATGACAAACTCGTCTCCAGGTGGTTCACCGAAAAGACAGTGATTGAGCCGAAAAAGAACGGTCGGATCTACTTCGAATGGACCGCCGGCGATACATTCGAAACCACCGTGACCTCGATTGTGAAAAATCGGAAGTTTGTTTTCCCCTTCGATGCAGAAGGAACGATGGTCGAGGTGAAATTCAAAAAGGACGGGCGCGGTTGCGTGTGTGAACTGCGTCAATACAACATGAAAACGTCACCGGAAATGAAATGGAACATGCATCGCGGGTGCATCACCGGCTGGACCTTTTTCATGACTAACCTGAAAGCGTATCTCGAGCACGGTATTGACCTGCGCGGTCACGATCCAAAAAAGAGCTACAAGCAGAACTATGTAAACAGCTGACCGGCCGAATTCTGAGTTTACCCGATGGCCGGTTGTTCGGCCGGGAAAAACCGACGTCGGAAATACAGCGCAACGTTCACCAACCCGATCAGCACCGGCACTTCCACCAGCGGGCCTATCACCGCGGCAAAAGCCACGCCCGAGTTGATACCAAACACCGCCACGGCGACTGCAATGGCCAGCTCAAAGTTGTTTGAGGCTGCTGTGAAACTCAGGGTGGCCGACCTAGAGTAATCGGCGCCCGCGCGACGGCTCAGGAAAAAGCTCACTACAAACATCAGGACAAAGTATATCAACATCGGCAGGGCAATGCGGAGGACGTCGGTTGGGATCCGAACGATCAGCTCACCCTTGAGCGAAAACATCACCAGAATGGTAAACAACAGGGCTACCAGCGTGATGGGACTG
>JAHIVM010000137.1 GCA_018816665.1 Candidatus Zixiibacteriota bacterium | reverse complement strand
CAACTCCGACGGGACGGTTATCCGGCTGGGCGACATCGCCCAAATCCATGAGCAATGGCAGGACACGCCGGATAAGCAATATTACGACGGTCAACCGTCGGTCATCCTCAACATCGACCAGACCGAGGACCAGGACATCCTGCTGATAGCTGACCTCTCCATGGACCAGGTTGACGCCTTCAACAGCGAGCAGACACGGGTGCAGGCCAGGGTAATTGACGATCGCACCGTACCGCTTCGTCAGCGTATCGAGCTCCTGACCAAAAACGGTATGCTGGGTTTGCTGCTCGTGATGATTGCGCTGGGGTTCTTCCTGAATCTTCGTCTTTCGTTCTGGGTGGCGATTGCGATTCCGTTTTCCTTTGCGGGGATGTTCATTGTTGCGAACATGGTAGGTATTACTATCAACGTCATATCATTGTTCGGCATGATTATAGTGGTGGGTATTCTGGTGGACGACGGTATCGTGGTGGGTGAGAACATCTTTGCCCACTTCGAGAGGGGTAAACCAGCTCTTCAGGCGGCGGTCGACGGCACCCGTGAGATGGTGGCTCCGGTGATGACCTCTGTTGCCACCACGATGATTGTGTTTGCAACCTTCTTTTTTATCGACGGTCGTCTCGGGAAATTCATGTGGCAGGCGTCACTGGTGGTGATTGCGTCACTGGCCTTTTCGTTGGTCGAGGCGTTTCTGATTCTCCCCTCACATCTGGCTCACTCCAAAGCATTGCAGCCGAGCAAAACGACATCGGCGATTCGAAAACGAATTGACGGCATCATTCAGTATTGCACGCACCGCCTGTATGCTCCGGTGCTGCGGGCTTCGTTGCGTAACCATTGGGTCACCATTATGATTCCCCTGGCCCTCGTGTTTCTGACGGTTGGGTTGATCGGCGGCGGGTTCATCGGTGTGACGTTTTTCGAGTCACCGGATGACGACCGGGTACCGATCAACATCTCCCTGGTTTCAGGCAGCCAGGAAGCGGAAGTTGACTCCATACTTGCCTACATTGAACAGGCGGCCTGGCGAGCCAATGAACGCCTGACAAAAGAACGAGAAGACGGTCTGGAAGTCATAACCGGAATCCGCCGGGAGATCGGCAGCAACGACTTTGGTGAGTCGGGCAGTCATGCCGGCCGGTTGAACGTGATGTTGCTCGACGGCGAGGAACGTCAGATGGACAGCCGGATCATCGCCGAGGCGATTCGCGAGGAGACCGGTCCGATACTGGAAGCTCAGAATATTACCTTCGGTGGTGCGGGTCGGTTCGGCAAGGCGGTATCGATCAGTTTGCTGGGCAACGATTACGCGCAACTGGAACGCGCGCGCGATCTGCTGACCGAGGAATTGAAGGAATTCAGCGCTCTGAAGGATGTGACCAACACCGATGCCAAAGGCCGCCGGGAACTCAGTCTTACACTCAAACCGAGGGCTCTTGCCCTGGGTTTGACACTTCAGGATATTGCCGGTCAGGTTCGGCAGGGATTCTACGGTCAGGAGATACAGCGCATCCAGCGCGGCCGGGACGAAATCCGGGTTTGGGTGCGGTACCGGCCCGAGGACCGGGCCTCGCTGGGCCAGCTGGATCAAATGCGGATTCGCACCGCGACCGGAGCGGAATACCCGTTCAGTGAACTGGCAGAGTATACGATTATTCGCGGCACACAGAAGATCGACCACCTCAACAGACGTCGCGAAATCAAAGTTGAAGCCAATCAGACGAATCCCAAGGATGACCTGCCGGTCATCCTGCGAGAGATTCAAACCGATGTTATCCCGCGCGTCCTGGCGCAGGTCAGCGATGTGCGCGTGCAATTTGAGGGGCAGTCGCGCGAGCAGGCCAAAATGACGGGGTCGATGATGATTGTGTTCCCGGTGGCCATCATCGCCATGTTTGTGCTGGTTGTGCTTGTGTTCCGCTCGTATGCTCAGGCCCTGATCGTGTTCTCGCTCATCCCCATCGGGATCCTGGGGGCGGCATGGGGCCACGGTATCCAGGGACTTCAAATCAGTATGCTGTCAATGTTCGGTATTATTGCCCTCTCCGGCATCATTATCAACGACAGCATCGTGCTGGTCGACCAGGTGAACCGCAATCTGCGTACCGGGATGTCGGTTCATGATGCGGTGTACGAGGCGGGGCTCTCGCGTTTACGTCCCATTCTCCTGACCACCCTGACCACTTCGCTGGGTTTGGCGCCTTTGATCCTTGAGACCAGCCGTCAGGCACAGTTCCTCATCCCCATGGCGGTCTCTGTCGCTTACGGCCTGATGTTCGGTACCTTCATTCTGTTACTCATTCTGCCGGCTGCCATCCTGGTGCTAAATTCGCTGCGGGTGCGCATGGAACGCCTGCTGCGAGGTCGCCCGGTCACTCCGGAAGAAGTGGAACCGGCCATAGCCGAGCTGCAATACAAAGCGGAATCCTGAGGCTGCTGCGAAAGGACACGACTAGTGAAGAAGATACTGTTTACGATACTCTTGCTGACCACACCCGCATGCGCGCAGCAGGTTATGACGCTCGAGGACGCTATCAAGATCGGTCTGGAAAACAACTACTCCATCCGGATAGCTCGCAACGATGCTCAGGTGGCGGCCAACAACAAGGGCCGTGGCACGGCCGGTTTCCTGCCTACTCTGGGCGCCTCCGGAAACTATACGCTGACAAACTCCGATGAGGAATCCAACTCGTCCTCGAGCCTGGGAGAAACCGATATCGACTCCTGGGGTGGATCCGTCTCTCTTGACTGGACCCTCTTCGACGGTTTCCTGATGTTTACCGAACGCAGCCGCTACAGCGAGCTGGCGAAACTCGGCGATTTTCAGGCACGCAATACGATCGAAAACACGGTCGTGGCAATCTCCCGGTCATATCTTAATCTGGTCCAGCAGAGGCAACTGCTTGAGGTTGCCTCCAGTGCCCGGGATATCTCGAGAGAACGTCTCGAGAAGGAACGGGTGCGCAACGATCTCGGCGGATCATCTTCGACCGATTTGCTCAATGCCCAGGTATCCTTCAACAACGATGAGGCCGCCCTGCTCGAACAGCAGTTGCAGGTGTCCACTGCGGCGCAGGAACTAAACGTTCTGCTGGGGCGTGCGCCGTCGACCCCGGTAACCGTCAGCTCCGACATCGAACTCCCCACCTTCGGATTGAGTTCTGACGAAATCCACAGTCGTGCAAAGTTGAACAACGCCACCTTGCGTCTTGCGGAACAGAGCCGCAAGGTGGCAGAGAAGTCGGCCCAGGGTGCCCGCTCGCCGTTTTTGCCCCGGCTGTCGCTGAACGCCAGCTATGGATACAGTGATCGCACCACCTCGGGCGATCTTCTGGCAGTCGACATTGCCAACGAAACCGCGACCACGTCGGTCGGACTGCAACTGTCATTCAACATCTTCAACGGCAACCGGGACCGGATTACCTGGCAAAACGCCCGAATCGAGGCCCGGAACAAAGAACTGGCGCTGCGTGATACCGAAAATCAGCTCGCCGGCGATGTCCAGCGAATCCATGATACATATCTGAAGCAGTTGGAATTGCTGCGTCTCGAGGAACAAAATGTGCAGGCGGCAGCCCAGAATCTCGATTTGCAGCGGGATCGTTTTGCCCTGGGGGCAAGCACCTCCCTGGAGTTTCGCGACGCCCAGGTGAATCTGACCCGCGTGCAAACGGCGCTGATTACGGCCCGGTACCAAACGCGTATCGCCCTGCTTCAGATTGAGCAGTTGATCGGCGCTCTGGAAATAGAGTAGTCCGTTGATTTCCGGCGGTCGTTCGTTCGGTGACGGACGGCCGCAACTCCCTTCGCCCCGGCCAACAGACAAGCGAAACTTCCTGCTTCAGTCCTGCGGCGAACCTGTCGCGGCGACAAGATCACCGTACACTTCCGGGCGACGATCGTTCAGCACGTGATTGCGTTCGGTAATCATCTTGTCGCGGGAGTAAGCCAGGTCGATATCAACAATCGTCAGGGCTTCAGCAGTTTGTTCTGCCCGGGCGATCACGTTGCCCCCGGGATCGGCGATGACTGACATGCCGGTAAAAGTCAGGTCATGTTCCGAGCCGATACGGTTGGCGGTTACGGTGTACAGCCGGTTGGTCAGCGCATGCACCGGCACGGCGCGTTGTGCCAGACCGGGAATGACCAGGTTGGACGGATGACAAATGACATCAGCCCCGCGCAGGGCCAGGATGCGCCACACTTCGGGAAACATCCAGTCGAAACACACCAGCATGCCCGCCCGTCCGAACCCAATGTCGACCACCGGCAGACCGTTGTCGCCGGGCGTGAAAAACTCCTTTTCCCGGACAAAAAGATGCAGCTTGCGATACGTGGCCCGAGGACCCCGGGGATCCACCAGCACGGCACTGTTGTACAGCTGGTCGCCGGCACGTTCATTGAGACCGAACACGATGTGGCAATTGAGTCGGGTGCTGAGCGACACCATGAACTCGACGAACGGCCCGGAAACAACCAGTTCTGACGCTTCAAGCGCCTCCTGACGGGTACGGAAGTTATAGCCGGAATTAGCCAGTTCCGGTAGAACAAGCAAGTCGATATCAACGGTCGATGGCAGCAGTGTCTCAATCCGGCTCCTGGTTGCTGTCCGGTCGCCAAGGACAGGTGCGAATTGCAAAAAT
>JAHIVM010000136.1 GCA_018816665.1 Candidatus Zixiibacteriota bacterium | reverse complement strand
TGTCGATCACCTGTTCCCTGAAATGCGCGGAGAGGTTCAGGACATAAAAGGGCGCGCCGATTCGGTCACAGACAAAGCGGCAGTCAGTGATTGAATCAAGAGTACAGCAGCGGCCGTCGCGGTATATGTCGGCGCCAACATCGACATAATCCCAGAGCTTCATGTGCGCCCCGACGACATCGTACCCCTGCTCTTTGAGCAGCAGGGCCGTGACCGAGGAGTCCACACCTCCGGACATGGCGACGAGCACTTTGCTATTGTGGGCCATACAAAAAAAGGGCCGTCGCGACGGCCCCCTGTCCTTGCCGAATGCGGCCTGTCAGACTCAGGCGGATTCTCGTTTGTAATACGGCGACATGGCGCGCAGACGCTCCACTGTTGCCACCAGCTTCTCTATCACGTAATCCAGTTGTTCTTTGGTTGTGGATCGACCCATCGAGAACCGAATAGCACTCTGCGACACCACGGGGTCTTTACCCATCGCAATCAGTACGTGCGACGGCGCCGTGCTGCCGGAGGAACAGGCCGAACCCGACGAACAGGCGATTCCTTCCATATCCAGAGACAACAGGATGGCCTCGCCTTCGACACCCGCGAAAGACAGGTTGACCGTCTGCGGTACGCGCTGCGAACGGGAGCCGTTGAGCCGGACATCGGGCAGCCGTCCCATAAGCGTATCGATAAAATGATCTGACAGACCGGTCAGGTGCGTCCAGTCCTGATCCATTTGCCGCTGGGCTATTTCCAGGCACTTCGCCAGACCCACGACACCGGCGACGTTTTCCGTACCGGGGCGACGGCGTTTCTCGTGCGAGCCGCCAAACATGATCGGGGCTATCTTGACTCCCTGGCGAATGTACAGGGCGCCGATTCCCTTCGGGCCGTATATCTTGTGTGCCGTCAGGGACAGCATGTCGCAGTCCATCGCGGCCACGTCGACCCGGGTCTTCCCTATCGACTGGACGGCATCGGTATGAAACAAAGTCCCGGCCTCATGAGCAACCGCGGCCAGAGCCGGGATATCCTGAATGACTCCCGTCTCGTTGTTGGCGTGCATGATCGACACTAGAGCTGTTTTATCGGTAACAAGTTCGCGCAGTTTGTCACTCGATGACAACCCGTCGTCATCGACCGGCATCAATTCCACCTGCCAGTTTTCGTGCGTGCTCAGGCGGTTCGCCGGAGCCAGTACGGCCTGGTGTTCGGCGGCCCCGACAACCAGATGGTTTTTGCGGTCACGATACTGCCGGGCGGTGCCGGTCACCGCGATGTTGTCGGATTCCGTGCCACCGGACGTAAAATACAGTTCTGATGGGTCACAGTTGATGAAGGCGGCGACCTGCTCCCTGGCCGTTTCCAGCGCTACCTTAGCCTCCCGGCCGAACGTGTGTACGGAGCTGGCGTTGCCGTAAATGCCCGACAGGGCCGGCAGCATCGCCTCAATGACCTCGGGATGGACCGGAGTTGTCGCGTTATGATCGAGATATATCTGTTTCATAGCTACCAATTCTCACGTTTTCAGGCCCATACATCGCCTGCACGGACCTCTACAGTACATGTTACTATACGTACGTACTAGAACGCGTACAATATAGTAAAGTGCCAGCGATAGGCAACGTCAAAGGTATCGGTGTCGAGAATTCGGGCGTAATCTATGCGGATGGGTCCGGCCGGTGACACTATTTGGACGCCGGTACCGTAGGTAAGGGCCAGATTATTGAAACTGATCTCTTCTTTGTTGCGGAACCCGTTGCCGGCGTCAAAAAAGACCGACTGCCACAACGGCAGGGTTTTGAAGAAACTGCCGAAGCCGGGCAGCGCACTCAGCACCTGGATGGTTTTCCAGCGAAACTCCTGATTCAGTACCACTGTGTAGCGAGCCCCGACGGGGGTGCCGTCGGAAGCCAGCGGCCCCAGCGTATTTTCGGCAAAGCCGCGCACGGTATTGGCTCCACCCAGATACATCGCCTCGTCGAGCGGCACGGCTTCGGTAGACCCGAACTCTTCCGCCCATCCCAGCTTGATGCGTGAGGCGGCAATCCATCCCGGCCAGACAACCTGATAGCGCGACCAACTGGCCTGGAGCTTGAAGAAGTCTACATCGCCGCCCAGGAAACCGCCGAAGTAGTCGCCGCTCAACTCGCTCACCGACCCCAACGAGGGCAGGAACAGGTCATTGCGGCTGTCGCGACGGTAGGTGAAGTAGAGTTTGCGGCGGGCGGCGTTGTCCTGCAGTTCCCGGGCGATTGCGAGCGTGTCCTCCGAGGCTCCGGAGAGCTTGACGTTCTGATATTCCAGCCCGACACTGGTGCGCACTTTCCGTCCAAACCACTTGGTAACGGCAGCACCAATAGCCCAGGAACGCTTGTCAAACACCAGGTTCTCGACCGGTTTTTTGGTCCTGGGCTGCACCTCAGCGGTGAGCGTCAGGGGCATACGGATTCCGAGAAACCAGGGTTCGGTATACCGCAGGCGGTAGCGGTGTTTCACGAGGCGGGACTTCTTGCCCACCGAAAAGGAATAGTCGGCAAGGACATCAAACCGGCGCGTACCCAGGAAATTGCGGCGGCCATAGTTGGCGGACAGATCCCATTGCAGGTCACGATACTCGGATTGAGCGGCACCGGTCTTGAAGGTCACGTAATGGGGCTTGCGTTCCCGGACTTTGAGCGTAAAGTCCGGCTGCAATCGGTTCTGCACCGAGTCCTTCTGCTGCAGCTGAAAAGTCGTGTAATAGCCGGACTCAAACAGTCGCCGCTGGGATTCGAGAATGTTATCCCGCCGATATATTCGCCCGGGTTTGATTTTCAACTCGCGAGAAGCCGCCTTCTCCGGATAGTTCTGAGCCCCCACCACTTCCACATCGCCAAAACGGACCAGAGAATCCGCGTAGATGGTAAACGTGATCAGGCAGTTGTCAAGTCCCGGGGAGGTGTCCAGAGTGTGTTTCACCGTCGCATAGGGGTAGCCGCGATTAGCCAGGAACGCCTTCATTTCAAATTCGGCATCGGTCAATTGAAAAGGATTCACCGGCGAACCCTTGGCAAGTGACTCGCCGATTGCCACCAGCCGCCAGCCGAGTTCTTTTTCGTACTGTCCCTCGACTTGTTTGTCCCCGTATCGGTATCGCTCGCCCTCATTGATGACAATACGCACCAGGGCACCCGAGTCGGCGCCGATCGGCTCAAAGGAGTGTTTGACGGTAACATCCAGGAAACCGTCGCTGAGATACAAATACTTGACCTCAAGCGTATCCCGCCCCCGAGTCTCGCGTTGAACCCTGCTGCGCCGTTCACCTTTGATGGCTCGCCAGGCATTGCGTTTCAGGGAATACAGTCGACTGCGTATCTCTGAGTCAGAAATATGGTTGTTGCCCTCGACGACAATAGAGTCGACGGTTGGCTGACTCCGCACCCAGCGCAGACGGGCTTTGTCGATAGCGGCATCGGCCGACCCGGCCAGCATCACCAGGAGGATGAACAGAACTGCCAGACGTTTCACTCGAACTCCCAATGCAGTTTGAGGTTCAGGTGATACAATTCATCTTCATCGCGTCGTCCTTCCAGCTGAAACGCTTTGCTGAGACGATACTCAAAGCCCACCTCCTGGGCACGGTCCAGCGACACCGACGAAGTACCGTACAGGTAGAGTTTGGGCGACGTGTACACGCCAAGAGTGACCCGGGTGCGGGCCAGATCCAACTGGCCTTCGTAGGTGGGATCAATCTCGAACACTTCGACTCCGAGACGACGAGTGCCTATCTGGGAAAAACGGGCCGATATCAGTTGCGAGATCCGTTCTTCAAAGCGCCCCACCGTTCCCGCTTCCGAGCCGTAGTAATTGGCAAACAGGAGCGGCAGAATCTCTTCGTTCCCGAGGGCGGTCTCCCCCTCGGCGGCGCTCAGTTCGGGGTTCTCCAGGGTACCACCGATATGCACGGAAAGGTCGATATTCCGGGGTTCATCCTCTTCCTCGGTCTGCGAACTTACCGGGATTCTCGTCTGGGCGGTGATATCCAGGCGCGGATTGGGATATTCAATGTCCTCAAAAATCACCATGCTGCCGGATTCGATCTGGAACGTTTTGTCGAAGAGATAACCCCGGCCTTTCAGGATTTCGAGGTCGCCGATAAAGCGGTACCGACCATTCTCGCGAATGAGATTCATGAAACCGGCAAACTCTGCGTCGATATCCTCGTTTTTGATCCAGTAGTTTGACAGAATATCGATATTGAGATTGAGATCCCAGGTGTTTTCGCCCGACAGGGCCATCATCAGCGGTGATCCGGTTTCGTCTTCCGAGGCGAACTCCGCCCGGTAACGACAGGACAGCAGAGTCAGGTCACCCTCCACCAGCGGCGGCGTATCACCCTCGATATGCAACTCGCCCTCCACCACGCCTTCAATGTCATCGAGTTCGTATCGGAAGGGGAACTCCTTCTCCAGGGTGACATCGAGATCGTAGTGCAGGGTGTCAAGCGACTTGACGGTCAGGGTGCCCTCCAGAGTCGCGTAGCTGTTTCGTCGGCGCTTTTTGTCATAGACGTAGGTGGTGATGTCGTCAATGACAATCAGGTTGTTCTCCATGGTAACGCCGGCGGAATCCGTCTTCAGCGTGTCGGCGATATCAAAGTACTTGAGGCGCCCGTTTTTGAGATACCCCTGACCGTCGAGATGAGGCGCGGTTGGGGTTCCGGTAATGCTGAAGTCGGCCAGGAATTCTCCCTGCAGGTCTTCGACCGACGGCAGAATCAGACTGACCAGATCGAACCGGGTGTCCCGGGCGGACACGGCAATGTTCATGGGGAGATCGGGCACCAGGTCCCGGTTGCCCGCCGTCATAGCCAGGTCAATGTGGAACTGACCGGCGGCGCGATACACTCCCGGCTGGGAAGACACAATAAGGCTGTCGGCCGTGAGAAGCCTGTCGGCATACTTCACGCCGGCTGTCAGGTCACCGAGAGTCAAATCGCGGTAGGTGAGCGAATCGATCGATGCCGTCAGGTCAATCACCGGCGACATGAACGTGCCCCCTACCCGCGTGCTGCCGGAAAGGTAACCGTCGACATCAACCTCGGGGCGGAACAGATGGATCCACGGTTTAATGAGAACACCGGCAGCTTCCATCTCGAACGACATCGTCTCATCGTAGTTCACACGGCCGTCAAAAGCAATCGATGCCG
>JAHIVM010000017.1 GCA_018816665.1 Candidatus Zixiibacteriota bacterium | reverse complement strand
CTTCGCCCCAGCCCTGTCCCCACGAGTTACGCATTATCCAGACACCATTGGTTCCCTGCGTATCGTCCCAGCCGACCAGTACCGTGGCATGGTTGATGGAACCCGTCTCGCAGGCATTGAATATGCCGCCCCCGTAAGCCTGGAGTGCATCCGAGGCATGGAGCGCGATGGCGATGGGACCGTATTCGACAATCGCCTGCTTCATTTGTTCGATAGTGGGAGTGCTGTAGGCTCCGCTGCCGATCCAGGCCCAGGAGTTGATATGAAAGTAGTGGGGCACCGGGCAGGCGCAGGGTGAGTCGGCTTCCTCAAAGGGATAGTCGGCCTCCAGGACAGCACCGTGATCGCCGCAGATGTCGGTCTGGTACTGATAGTACGGAAAGGCATCGGAGTACCAGCCGCCGTGTTCGCACGTTCCCGCGTCCGAGCATGAAATCAGCCACTGTTCGGACAGGTCGATCTCCACACTGTCCTTCATCTTCATCAGATTTTCGAACACACCGTTGGCGGCGAACGCCCAGCAGCCGCCGCAACCACCCTGGTTTTTCACCGGGGTCAACGTGAATTCATCGCGCCAGTCAAATGCATCCGGCAGATCCCGGGTGACTGACAGCTCTTCATACTGACCCTGGGTGCGCCAGTTCGGCGGCTCATTAAGTCCGCAAATTTGATCGAGCGAATACTGGGTCGCGGGTGTTTCCCGGACCGTGAAGGTCCAACCCTCGTCAATGGCGCGCTGCTCGAGCACCGCGATATCGTCGGCAGTCAACTGCCCGAACGCTTCCGGAGCCACCATGATACACAGAAGTAGCGCCGCCATACCGGTCAGGCATCTACCGGAACTGATCAATTCTCGCACTGCAAGCTCCTTTCAAAGCAAACGGAAGAAAGGGATTGGTATACGGGGTAAGGCAGTATCTTCCACGCCCGCTGTGTTCATACGCTGTCCCTGCCACGCCAAAAACGCGGTCACCACCATGCTTTCGGGCGGTCAGAGCACACCAAAAAACGCGGCGGAATTCGTCGGACCTCTTCGTAGAGGTTATCGGCATCATTGGCAGATGATTGTGCATTTTCACAGCCATTCTCGGCGAGGAAGTTATCGAAAAGCGGTCAGGAGAGGTGAGGAACCGTTCTTCGTTGATAAATATAGCTACTTTGCCACGTCAAGTCAAGTACCGGGTTAGGCACCTACTTCCTAACCCACCAAAAGTAAACGACTTAGCACCACCACGGCGCCCGCCGCGAGGCGCCCTTTCCGACACCAAAACGATGCCGGAAAGAGATGTCTCTATGCCGCAGCAGTCTTGCGTATCCTACGGGCAAACCGGAAGTGCCGGGAACGTGATAAACAGATGATCAATCATCGCCGTCAGGTCGCCCACATCAACCGAACCATCGGGCGCCTCCAGCGGCGCAAGATCTGCTTCATCATCGCAACACAAAGGAGCAAAACTGATGAACAGGTGGTCGATCAGGTTGGTCAAATCACCCACGTCCACAGTCTGATCGCTGCCGTCGCAGTTCGGTTCCAGTACAACATCTCCCCGTTCACCGATACAGCAACCGTCACAGACATCACCGATGCCGTCTTCGTCGGTGTCGGCCTGGGTCGGATTGGCAATATCCGGGCAGTTGTCGCAAGGATCACCGTAGTTGTCACCGTCGGTGTCAAGCTGTCCCTCGTTGGAGACCGTAGGACAATTATCACAACCGTCCGGCACTGTGTCATCATCGGCGTCAGCCGCGTCATCGTGACCCGCGCAGATATCGCAGACATCGCCCACGCCGTCACCGTCGGCATCAGCCTGATCGAGATTGCTCACAGCGGGGCAGTTATCACAGAGATCGCCCACACCGTCGATGTCACCGTCAGCTTGGTCGGTGTTAGCTATCGCGGCACAGTTATCGCAACCATCAGGAACCGTGTCGGCATCGGCATCGACAGTGTCATCGTGGCCCTCGCAGGCATCACAGGCATCGCCCACGCCGTCACCGTCGGCATCAGCCTGATCGAGATTGCTCACGGCGGGGCAGTTGTCACAGAGATCACCAACACCGTCGCTGTCGCCGTCGGCCTGGTTCGTATTGGCCAGGGTGGCGCAGTTGTCGCAACCGTCAGGAACAGTGTCCGAATCGGCATCAATAGCGTCGTCCAAGCCCTCGCAGGCATCGCAGACATCGCCCACCCCGTCACCGTCGGCATCGGCCT
>JAHIVM010000135.1 GCA_018816665.1 Candidatus Zixiibacteriota bacterium | reverse complement strand
GACGGCGCCACGCATCAGGAGTTGGAGTCACTCTTCCAGATGACCGGGCTGCCCAACATGCACGTTGGTGTACCCTGTGACTCGCTCGAGACAGAGAAAATGACCCGGACGCTGCTTTTTGATATAGAGGGGCCCAAATATCTTAGGTTCGCTCGGGAAGCTACGCCCGTGGTGACGACTGACAGCACGCCTTTTGAGTTTGGTGTCGCCAATGTGTATCGGTATCGTCGTGAAGCCGACCATTTTGTGGATGCTTTTGATGTGTGTCTGGCGCGGGACTATGCCGACGAATCGGAGGCGTTGTCCATCATTTCCTGCGGCCCGGAGTTGGCCGAGACGCTGCGTGCCGCGTATATTCTGAAAACTGATTTCGATATCGAGACCCGCGTAATCAACATGCATACGGTGAAACCGATGGACCGCGAAGCGGTTATCCGGGCGGCTCGGGAAACCGGCGCCATGATTACCGCCGAGGAACATCAGGTGGGTGGCCTGGGTAATCTGGTTGCGGGTCTGATACTTCGCGAAAAATCGTTGGTTGAAAAACCGCTGCCGTTCGCTATGATTGGGGTCGAGGACCGCTTTGGTGAGTCCGGCAGACCCTGGCAATTGATCCGCAAGTTCGGACTGGCCGCGGAACACATTGCGCAGAAAGCAAAATACGTACTTGGGACATAGATAGGGAACAGAACCATGCAGTATACGGAGCGAGTAAGCCGGTTGGAATCGGAGGGCGCCTTTGTAGTGCTGGCCAAGGCCAAAAAACTGGAGGCCGAGGGCAAAAACATCATCCATCTCCAGATTGGAGAACCGGATTTTGATACCCCGAAAAACATCTGCGATGCCGCTATTCAGGGTATTCGCGATGCTCACACGCACTACGCGCCGTCGGGCGGGACCGCGGCGGCCCGCGCGGCCGCAGCCGAATACATGACCAGGACCCGGGGTGTAACGTATACGCCCGAGGAGACGATCATCATGCCGGGCTGCAAGCCGCTGATTTACAGTGCGATGGTGGCGCTCATTAACGAAGGGGATGAAGTCATTGTCCCCAATCCCGGATACCCCACGTACCGCTCGGTCACCCGTTTCCTGGGCGCCAAACCGGTGCCGGTGAAACTGCGCGAGGAAAGTGACTTCCGCTTCAATGTTGAGGATCTGGAGACGCTGGTCACGCCCAAAACCAGAATGCTCATCATTAACTCCCCGGAGAATCCCACCGGCGGTCAGTTGACCTGGGATGATCTGGAAGCCATCTACAGGTTCGCCGAAAAGCACGACCTCTGGATTCTGGCCGATGAAATCTACTCGCGCATTGTGTATGATACCGAATTCAAGTCGGTATCGAAAATACCGGGGGCCAAAGAACGCACGATTGCCATTGACGGTCTCTCCAAGACGTATGCCATGACCGGCTGGCGGGTGGGGTTTGCATCCATGCCCAAAAAGCTGTGCGACTACATGTTCACCATGGCCATCAACAATTTCTCGTCGACCTGTACGTTTGCCCAGGACGCGCTGGTCGAGGCCCTGACCGGTCCCCAGGACGATATCGACCGGATGGTGAAAGAGTTCCGGCGCCGTCGCGACGTCATCGTTGCCGGCCTCAACAAACTGCCGGGCGTTACCTGTCTGAAGCCGGAGGGTGCCTTTTACGTGTTTCCGAACATCACCGGCACGGGTATCAGCTCTCAGGAGTTTGCGGATATCATGCTCGACAGGGCCGGGGTCGCCTGTCTTTCCGGTACCGCCTTTGGAGAATACGGTGAGGGCTACGTACGTTTTTCGTATGCCAACTCGGTCGAAAATATCGAGGAAGCGCTGCGGAGGATTGGTAAGGTACTTGCCGAACGGTAGCGCCAAGCCGATGAACGCATGAAAGCCGGGCTGCGACGCCCGGCTTTTTTGTTGATTGAGGTGGCGGGGCGGGCTACTGTCACAGCGTGAAGTACGCCTTTGTAACAACCAACCTGCTTGACCTATGGGCTGAGCCCCGGTTCAACTCCGAGCGCCTGAACCAGTTGTTTTTTGGACAGCCGGTGCAGGTCGGGGGCAGACGTAAGGGGTATTGTCGCGTGGTATCCTTGCGCGATGACTACGGGGGGTGGGCCGATGAGCGGTTTCTGTGTCCGATCACAAAAACAGCCGCGTTGGCGTATCAACGTGGATGTACGTCCGTGATAACCAAATCCTCCGCACGGCTTTCGGATCCGCGGGGGAATACCTGCATCGCGCCGCACCTCGTGTACTACGGTACGCCCGTACACATCAAGTCAAGAAGAGGCACATTGGTGCGGGCGGAACTGCCCGATGGTTCGCTGATCGGCCTTAAGTCCTCGACGGTTAAGTCGATTCACAGTATAAAGCAAAAGTCCGATGTGTCGGGCCGTCGAGTGATAGCCGAGGCTCGGAGATTGCTGGGAACACCGTATCTCTGGGGCGGGGTGTCATCGCCCGGTTGCGATTGCTCCGGGTTGGTCCAGACCGTGTTTGGGGTTCTGGGAATCGCCTTGCCACGAGACACCAAAGACCAGATAGCATGCGGCCGTCCAATTGCGAGAGAGGAAACCCGGGCCGGTGATTTGTTGTTTTTCAAGAGACATGTCGGCATAGCCCTGGGATCTCATCGCATCATTCACTCCTCGGTCGGCGGGGGGGGAGTGCGGGAGAACTCGTTGTCTGCCGACGGTGCAGACTATCGGGCGGATCTTGATCACGCCTTTGCCGAAGCCAGGAGGATTTTGTGAGTCGGGTACAAACCATACGAGTGTCACTGCCTCTCAAACACAAATTCGTTGTGTCAAAAGGGGAGACCGAGCGCAAAACGAACCTGCTGACTATCCTTGACAATCGATACAGCGGCGAGGCGGCGTCCTCCGTTTTTTACGGTCCCAATGTTGAGGAACTGGAGGCCGATATCCTTTCCGGCGTGGAGATGCTGCAGCAGCAGAAGAACTTCTCGATTCGCACGCTGCACGCCATCGATAAACTGACCATAAGTCCTATTGCCCGCTCGGCTCTCATGGCCATGATTCTTAACTATCTGTCGGGGAAACGCAACCTGTACCCGTGGGAAGTCTTGAAACTGGGCGCGCCGGTGGGCATTCGCAGTTCCATGACGGTGAGTATCGATGAACCCGCGGAGATGGCGGCGGCGATTCGGGAAAGCTCGTATCCCATTATCAAAATCAAGATGGGTGCGAACTCGGATAGAGAACTGCTTGACCTTCTCGAAGATATCGGCGATAAGGAATTGCGAGTTGATGCCAACGGCGGCTGGGACTGTGAAACGGCCGAGGAGATGATCTACCGCCTGAGCAAACTGGGCGTGCGGGTCATTGAACAGCCGACCGACCTGGAACATATCGCCGACTGGCCGTATCTCAAAGGCAAAAACGACGAAGTCGAATTGATTGTTGATGAGGGACTGGAGACTGTCAAAGACTTCGCTCGGGTTCATGACTACTGTGACGGCGTCAATATCAAGATGGAAAAAAGCGGCGGCATTATCGAGGCCGTGCGAATAGCCAAAGCTGCCCGGCGGTCCGAGAAAAAAGTGATGCTCGGCTGCATGGTCGAATCATCCGTCGGCATAGCCCAATCCGTGTACATGTCTTCACTGGCCGACTATCACGATCTCGACGGCCCCCTGTTGCTCGAGAGTGATATCGGCATGGGGATCAACTACGATCGGGAAACCATTCACGTTGACAGAGAGATAATCGGAGGGCCCGCCCTCAAACGCGATGTGGTCCAGAATTACATACAGGACTAAGTACCTGGCGATGTGTCTGGCGGTGCTGGCCCTGCTGTGCGGCGCGGCATATGCCGACAGTCGGCCAACCGGGGTGACGATTGTGTACCCCCACAACGGTCAGACTGTGCATTCCATCGATTCGACGTTTATCTTTGGCTACGTTTCCGGAGCCTATGACCACGAACACATGCGGGTGGAGATCAATGATGTGATCGTCCCGGTGCATCGCGACGGCGGCTTCCTGGCCTTCCTGCCGGTCGATCCCGGGTCGTTTACGTTCCTTGTGCAGGTGGTTGGTGACGCCAGACCAAAACACCACGAACTGCTGCTGGGACGCAAGAACATTGTAGTGGAAACCAGTGTGGTCGTGAACATACCCCAACCGGTTCGTTCACTCCCCGAGGACACCCTGTGCATAGTGCGTGATTACGACCCGCCGTCGGGCGATATAGCCTGCCGCGCCGGCGACCTGGTGGCGGTTTCGTTCTGGGGAACGCCTCGTTGCGAGGCGTGGTTTGAGATTCCCGGAGCGGTGGACTCGGTGCCCATGGTTGAGGCGCCGCCGCGACAGCAGTCCTACTGGGGCGAATCCGTCTTTGGGGCCGGGGCGGTGCCGGACTCACTGCTGGTGCGGGGCATTTACTCGGGATACTATCGTGTGCCTGCCTCAGTCTCGGTCGATACAACTGCGATCATCTATCATATTGTATCGCCGGTATCCCAGGCCGTCAAGGCACGGGCCGCATCCACGCCGTTCGGGTGGGTTAACAATCGGCTGCTGCGATTTCTGACCATGCCGGATTCGCTGTCCGGTCGAAGCTCCTACCGGGTGACCCTGAACTCGCCCGAATTCCCCTTCACGGTGCGGCTCACCGACTCCGTACAGACCGTCCGTCATGGCCCCCGCAAAGGCTATTTTTCCATTCTGCAGCCGGAGGGGGTTGAGGCTCTGGTAGTGGCGCAGGAAGGCGGCTGGTACATTGCCCAGCTTGCGCCGTCGCAGTACGCCTGGATTGACACTGCCTTAGCCGAGCGGGTAGCTCGCGGAATCCTGCCGCCGAAATCGTATGTGAAATCACTGAGAACGTATGGCGGTGACAGAAATGTTCGGATAGAGCTTCCGCTCTCCGGCAAGCATGCCTACCGGGTAATCGAAGATGATACTCGTACCATTCGGCTGCAACTGTTCGGTGTTACCAGTGACACGGATTGGATTCGGTATGACTTTTCAGACAGCCTGATAGACATTGCCACCTGGTCTCAGCCCGAACCGGAGCTATGGGAACTGCGCCTCAGACTGACCCGAGATCTGTGGGGTTACGATGTGTTTTATGCCGGCAATACCTTGAACTTCGTCCTCAACAAAGCTCCGCAACGGGTTCATACGATCTGGGGAAAAACAATCGTGGTGGATCCTGGGCATTCATCGGATCCCGGAGCAATCGGTGCCACCGGGTACACCGAGGCAGAAGCCAACCTGGGGATAGCACTTGTGCTGCGCGATGAACTGCTTCGTCGCGGCGCCAACGTTGTCATGACCCGCGATGATGCCAGTCACGTTCCCCTGGCGGATCGGCCGGTAATCGCGGTGGCGGAAAGCGCTGATCTGTTTGTGTCGGTCCACAACAACGCACTGCCCGACGGTGTCAATCCGTTTACAAACAACGGGACATCATCGTATTACTATCATCCGCACTCTATAGAGCTGGCCCGGTCGGTGCAACCGCATCTGGTCAAAGCCACGCGACTGCCGGATCACGGCTTGTTCCACGGCAACCTGGCGGTGAATCGTCCGACTCAGTACCCCGCGATTCTGGTAGAGTGTGCCTTCATGATGATCCCGGAGCAGGAAGCACTTCTGAAGACGGATTGTTTTCGAAAGCGGATTGCGCGTGGCATTGCCGATGGTATCGAGCAGTTTCTGGAGGATTACGCTGATGGCAACTAACACGGTCAAAACTGGCTCGGGCACAAAGGCCGATCAACTGTGGCTGGTGTACATATCAGCCGTGCTGGCGGGCTTGCTATTGCTGGCCCACGCACTCGGTTTTAGTCCGCTGCAGAAAGTCACTGCCCGGCTAGGGATTGCGCTGATCTATTCCGCATTTGCGCTGCTGGTGGGGAACGGTCGACCCAGCGGGATAATCGCTACCGCTCTTATCTGGATTGCGGTGATTGTGACGTTTTTGGTGTAGTCCTCACACATCGGTCAGCCTCAGCTTGAGGTCCGTCCATCCTTTCATTGTTGACATAAGAGTCTGTGATAGGTATACTCATCAGTAGTTACATGTCTGGCCGACTCAGGTCTAATCGTGGGAGGGACCTATGCGATCGAGTTTTGCTGTCTGTGTGGCGTTGCTTCTTTGTTCGTCGGTGTGCCTTGCGCAACCGGTCGTAGTGATCGACAGCATGAGTGGTGGCCTGTGCGGAGAACCAAGTTATTACGAGTGGTCAACGCACTACATTTCCATTTGTAATCCCGAGGTCATACAGGAACGCTTGCTACTTTACTTCACCGTGACGTCGGATGCAGGATTTCGGTGGGGATACCCACCGGAAATCGAGTTTTATAACCGCTTTGACAGTCTGTGGCTGGCTAGCAACTACGGCAACCTGAATATGCTTGTGACAGAGTTCGTGGAGTTGGACATACATACCTACCATCTGGCGCTGTGGGTGCGGTCGATTCCCGATGATCCGAATCTCCCTCCGGCGATTGTCGAGGGGTTGCCGGTCTCCCAGGATACAATACCGTACATTGGCATTCGACTGAGGGCTGGAAGCTTCGGTGGTCAGCTCTGTCTGGATTCCGTGTCTACTTATGCAGATTCCTCGTGGTCTGCACACCCCGGACCGGCACCACTGTTCTCAGGCGAAGTGTGTTACACTATTGGAGAAGGCATACCGGATTACGATTGCAGTAGTATAGATGACTATGGCATGATCAACGGCGTCTATCGCGGTTTATGGGTGTTGATGGGTTGGAGTGCAGACACTACGTTTAGCGTGCCGGACATCTGTACTCCGCTTGAGATTGTGTTTACTCCTGTTCCCGTCTTCCCCTACGGGTTGCAGCCGGATGAGATCGAGTGGTCGATTGAGGGACCCGGGACTCTCGAGTGGGCAGATAACTACGGCTGGCCGGGTTCATTGAAGTATGGATTTCTCCCCGACCAATCGCAGGCAAACCAGACCTTCCAAGTTCAGCTTTATTCCACCTGTCCTTATTGTGAAATCACGCTTTCCGGGGTGAGGCTGTCTTTCGAGGTTGCGGTTGGCGACATCGACGGAGTCGACGACCCCGTGCACTTCGTCTACAGTTCGCCGGTAACCTACGGAGTACTCAGCGGCGATACGCTCAGGGTGACCATGCCGGTTGAAGACGACGGCCCCTGCTACAATCATGTGTATTCCTTCCACTACTCGCCGGAAGATCCGCTTCCGCCGGGTGCCAGTATCAACTCCGACACAGGGGAAGTAACCTATGTCGGAGCGCCTGCCGACACGGGCAAGTACTGGATATATGTTGATGTCGAGGAACTTGGCCACGTTGCCACGAAGTATTTCATGATCTCCCATTTCGATCAGGTCTCCTGCGGCGACTGCGATCACAACGGGTCTATCGACGTAGGCGATTTAACCTGGTTGATCAGCTTCCTGTTCATGCAGGGGCCGAGTCCGATTCCCGAGGGATCAGGGGATGTGGACTGTGCACCGGGGATCGATGTGGCTGATCTGACGGCGCTCATCAGCCACCTGTTTATTACGTTTGATCCGCTGTGCGATGGGTGTTGATCAACCGAGAGAAGTGTCAGTTTGAGTCGAGGCGGCGGTTGCGGAAGCGGCCGCCGTTTTGCTTCGGAGAGCTATCCGAACGTCACCAGAAGTGCGCCGCCCACGCCCATCAGAATGGCAATGGTCCGTATCAACGTGATTTTCTCTTTGAGCAGCCAGGCCGCAAACACAAAAATGAAGATATTGCTCATCTGGTTGAGCGCCGAGGCGGTCGACGCCTGCGTATATTTCATGCCGGCCAGCCAGAGGACCATCGAGAGATACGCCCCCATGAACGATCCCGATATCGTATACACCCAGCTGCCCGCCGCTCTGAGTGATCCCACTATGGTATTCCGTCGGGGGTGGAAGGCCAGTACTACTGCCAGGACAGTCAGGCCGCCGATCAAGCGCATGGTGGTTGCCCAGATGAGGGGAGTGTAAGCGAGCAAGGGCTTGACCATCACCACGCCGACCGCCATGCAGGCCATGGAAATCGCACCCCAGAAAAATCCCAGCAGAATACGTTTTCGATCCCGTCCGTTGCTTTCCTTCTTTTCGCCTACGGCGCTGAGAACGGCCGAGACAATCATGGCCACACCGGCAAACTGCCACAGAGTCAGTGACTCGCCCAGAAACAGAATCGAGAGCACAATGGTGAACGGGCTGTAGAGGCAATCGACAATTGCGGACCGTCCGGCCCCCAGCGCATTCAGGCTGTGGAAAAACAGGGTATCGGCGATCCCGATGCCCAGAGCCCCGCTGGCCAGTAGCAAAACGTAGTCCGAGAGGGGGGCCTCACGCAGGATTGACTCGCCTAACAAAAAGCCGGTGGGGACCAGAAGGGCGGTGGACAGGACGTTTTTGAAGGTGTTAAGCCCGATCGGATGAACCGACTCGCCGCTCTTTTTGAACAAAATAACAGCCAGCGCCCAGGTCACGGCGGTGAGCAGGGCCAGGATTTCACCCAGGTACGGAGTCGCGTTCATCGATGCCCTAACCGATCAGGGGCGCCGGTCTGCGAGACTTGCGGCGCGGGACAAAAAAATATACCCCCGTCAGGAATCGAACCTGAATTTCCGGCTCCGGAGGCCGACGCGTTATCCGTTACACCACGGGGGCAATCCATTTCGCTTGTTCGAGAGCCTTATATACGGCAATCCAATTGCGGAGGCAACTGTATTTTCATGCCGGTCGGTGGGAGCTGCCGGAGCGGGGAATCCTCAATTATGCGTTGCGTCCACCCGGCAAAAGGTTATCTTATGCACTTATTCTCGAGCGGTTGTCTCCGGACGCCGCCGAAGACAATTAACTTGGTGGAACGTAAGGACTTATTGCTATGCGGTGGAGCCAGACATACATTCCGACACTCAGGGAACAGCAGTCCGATGCAGAACTGGTTTCTCATCAGCTTCTGTTACGGGGCGGGTATATTCGTAAACTGGGTGCGGGCATCTATATTTACCTGCCTCTCATGCAGCGCGTTATTGACAAATTCTCCCGCATCGTGAGGGAGGAGATGAATCGGGCGGGCGGCCTTGAAATCACTATGTCCGTCCTTTGTCCGGCCGAACTCTGGCAAAAATCGGGACGGTACGACACGGTCGGCAAGGAACTCATGCGCATGAAGGACCGACACGAGCACGCCATGATCCTTTGCGGTACCCATGAGGAAACGGTGACCAATCTGATCGCAGGCGAGGTTCGGAGCTACAAGCAGTTGCCGCTGAACCTGTACCAGATCCAGGTCAAATTCCGCGATGAAATCCGTCCGCGCTTTGGCTTGATGCGGGGGCGTGAGTTTATCATGAAAGATGCCTACACGTTTGATGCCGACGAAGAGTCGTTTGCCAAAACGTACAAGGGCATGGTGGAGGCCTACTTCAACGTGTTTAAACGGGCCGGTCTGGATGTGATGAAAGTCGAATCGGACACGGGCGCTATGGGCGGCAAGGATGCTCACGAGTTTATGCTGCTGGTGGATACTAACGCCGGTGAGGAACGAATCGCGGCCTGCGAAAAATGCGGCTGGGCGGCCAATGTGGAGAAAGCTACCTTCCGCGACGGCACCGGCGTAGCAATCGACGATGCGATGAAGGACTCCGAGATAGTCGACACTCCGGGTGCGGCTACGATAGAAGAAGTCACGGCCTTCCTCGAAGTTGAGGCCAGCCGGCTGGTCAAAACACTGGTGTACATGGCCGACGGAAAACCGGTGGTGGCTTTGCTTCGCGGCGATCGCGAATTGAACGAAATCAAGTTGAAGAATGCTTTGGGCGCTAACGAGTTGGAGATGGCGAATGAAGCCCAGGTTCAGGCTGCCACCGGCGCTCCGGTAGGCTATGCGGGACCGGTCGGGCTGGTGAACGTGCCGATCTACATAGATCCGCTGGCGGCCGCGCTCAAGAATTTCGTGGTCGGGGCCAATGCCTCTGAGAAACACATCATCAACTGCAATATTGATCGGGACTTCAAGGCGAACAAGGTGGTTGACCTGTCCCAGGCG
>JAHIVM010000134.1 GCA_018816665.1 Candidatus Zixiibacteriota bacterium | reverse complement strand
GCGATTACTACTGGAATACCGTTAAGGGTCTTATGGAGGAGGAGTATCAACGCTTCCGTCGTCTGAACACCTTCACCATGCCGGGCAAGTACCATCTGTACCTGTGTCCGTGCCCGCTGTACAGCGTCATCTGGGACAGTCGCTTTGGAACGTCGATCGATCCGACCAGGGGCACGATATTCACACTGTACACGCCGGACATCAACACGGCCTGGCCGATGGTGATTACTCAGTCCGCCATATTGCGCAACTACGGTTACGCTCCGGCGTTTCTCACCGAGGGCTTCGCTAGCTACCTGTCCTTCGCCCTGTACGATATGAAGAAATTTCGGGAACAGGGCAAAGCGCAGCCGATCACGGACTTCATTGCAACCCGTGAGTACATGGCCGCCGATCCGATACTGGCCGATCGGACCTCGGCTACCTTTGTGCGCTACCTGATCGAGCAGTACCAGGTGCCATCGTTTCTGGATCTGTACAAAAGGGCCGATGATCTGAATCTCGGTACCGCCATCGAGGAAACCTACGGCAAACCACTGGCCGATCTTGAGCGGGAGTGGGAAATGTACCTCGACACCATCACGTTCAAACCGGCGCAGGCGCGCTACTACGGATCACAGGCCGAGGCCATGCGTGAATATGACATTATGCGTGACTACGCCCATCTCATGCTGTCGTTGGTGGCTACTCGTGAGGACTCGCTGGCGGCCCTGGCGCTGGTCATCCGGGCCGATTTTTCGGTCGGCGATTACGCCTCGGCTGCCCGGCTGCAATCGCTGATGATCTCGTCGGACAGTTCCCGCGGTGACCTGCGGATGACCCGTGCGGCCTATCGCATGATGAACGGCGAGTACGATAGTGCCCTGGCGGATCTGCAAGAGGCGCAGCGTCTGGATTCCACTGACGTTCTGGCCACCTTCAACCTTGCCCTGTACAACCGCAATAAGGGTGAGGTCGCCCGTGCTCGTGCATTGCTGACCAACGTGATTCTCGACCCCGCGGCCGCAGGGGCCGCCATCGAGTCCCGGGTAATGCTGGCTGACATTCTGGCCCTGTCCGACGATGACGCCTATCGATCAGAAGCGGTCACGTACTACGAGGAAGTCGTCAGCGATCTGGAACGGGTAATCGGCCAGGAAACCGGGAATCCGCTGCCCACGCAGTACATGTGGCTGGGCGCAGCCTACCTGGGTTTGGCCGACCTGCCGCGGGCCCGCCAATCACTCGATATGACGCTGTTCCTGGAGTCGCGCGCCTTTTATGTCGGCTATACTGAATTGTTGCTCGGCAAGGTGGCCGACCTGGAAGGACGACACGCCGAAGCCCGTGAACATTATGGCCGGGTTCTGGCACAACCATCAGCAGACTACCATCAGCAAGAGGCTCGGAAGTACCTGGAAACCCCCTTCCGACAGTAGCGCATGTTCAGTTTTCTGAATTCAACCATTCTGGTGGCAGCCGCAGCGGCGCTCATCCCGCTGATCATTCACCTGTTTTCCCGCCGCAAGGTGAAAGTGATCGAGTTTTCGTCGCTCCGTCATCTCAAGGAAATGCAACGTCGTCAGTTGCGTCGGTTGAAGATACGTCAGTTGCTGCTTCTGCTTTTGCGAATGCTCATCATTCTTGTGGTTGTGA
Organism: Candidatus Zixiibacteriota bacterium; assembly: GCA_018816665.1. Lineage (GTDB taxonomy): Bacteria > Zixibacteria > MSB-5A5 > GN15 > FEB-12 > JAHIVM01. The sequence goes on along the minus strand of JAHIVM010000134.1, from coordinate 2,281 downwards.
TGGCCTTCGCCCGCCCCACTGCCCGTCGCGGCGCCATGGGGACTCACGCCGCGGTATCGGCGGTGATTCTCTACGATAACTCGGCATCCATGAATCGATCGGTGGCCGACGGTGAACTGCCGGATATTGCCCGGAAGCGTACGCGCGACTTGCTGGAAACGTTCTCGCAGTCAGATGAAGTATGTTTGCTGCCGCTGGTTCGCCAGAACGATGAAGAGACAGGTTCCCTGACTACGGCGGCGACCGCTCTCAGTATCCTGGATCGAGTCAGTTTTGGTGGTGGCCGGGCCGACCTGCAAGGCGGGCTGGACAAAGCGCTGGATCTGCTGAGCGGCGCCACCAATCTCAATCGCGAGATCTACATCGTATCCGACCGCCAGCGCACATCGCTGCCCGCTACAGCCCCGCTGGAGGCAAGTGATATCGGACTGTACCTGGTCGACCTGCCTCTGGAAGATACCGACAACCTGGGATTGGTCGCGCTCGATTTCGGGGGACAACTCCTCCAGCCGGGCCACGATTTCGATGTTGTCGCCGGCATAAAGAATTACGGTGACCGGGAGGCCACCGACCGAATTGCATCGTTGTTTATCGACGGTAGACGGGTTGCGCAGACGGACTTTGCGGCCACAGCCGGCGGAGAGACATCGGTCAGGTTTACCCGTTCGGTTTCCCGGACAGGGTTTCATTCCGGGTATGTGGAACTGTCCGATGATAGATTCCCGGGTGACAATCGGTACTACTTCAGTTTTCGTATCCCGGATCAGTTTAATGTGCTCGTTGTCAACGGCGACCCGTCGGCGCAGTTTGTGAAGTTGGCCTTGGTGCCGGATCTTTCCGGGGCCGTGTACTGGTCGGTCAAAGAGGCGCGACCGAGTGATCTCACCGGAGTAAACTTCCATGACTACGATGTTGTGATGTTGATCGGCGCTCCGACCCTGAACGAGTCTCAGACCACTCGCCTGAAATCATATGTCCGTCGCGGCAATGCGTTGTTCATCAGCTATGGTCCGGACACTGATATCGATGCCTTCAATCAGATCTGGGCGGAGCCGACCGGCGTTACCTACCAGCAGGCCGTCAACCGTAGTTTCACGCGTGCCGGTTATTATATCCTGGAGTCGATAACACTCACTCACCCGATTTTTTCGGTGTTCGATTTCGATGACGATCGGGCGCCGGAGATAAAATTCTATGCTTTGCCCCGGATGACGGCGTCCGCCACCGGCAATGTGCTTCTGGGGTTCAGCGGGGGGCGGCCGGCGCTGGTGGAAAGCAACTTTGGCAACGGCAAAATACTGACATTTACGGCCCCGATGTCGCCGGACTTCACCGATCTTCCGTCGCACGGCTTTTTCGTGCCGTTCGTGTCGCGGGCCATGGAGTACCTGGCGGCCGACCTGTCCAGTCTGGACATTCGGTTGTATGCGGGTGAGAACATCACCCGGGGGCTGGCCGGTATGCGTGATGTAACGCGTGTGGTCGACCTGATACGACCGGACAGCACGGTAGTATCGCTGGCTCCGGAAGAGGATCGCGGTGCCCTCGTACTTCGCACCGGCCCCCTTGCCCTCCCCGGCATATACTGGATCAGCGATCGTGGCCGCGAGATGGATCGCTTCGCTGTCAATCTGATTCCGGCGGAATGCGATCTGGCCTCGACCGACATGGATCAGTTTGCGCTGTCGCTGGGAGCCCCGGAGTATCGCGAGCTGGCGCCCGATGTAACGCTGGCGGAAGCCATTGCGACCTATCGCGTGGGACGCGAACTCTGGCAGATATTCCTGTGGATCGCCGTGATTCTCCTCGCGGTTGAAATGCTGCTCGGGCGCGGCGTCGCCCGGGAGGAGTAGGCCGTGACCCTCCTCGCGTGCGAGCATCTCACTCGCAAGTTCAAAGATCAGGTCATCCTCAACGATGTCTCGTTCACCATTGTGCAGAACGAACGGATTGCCCTGGTGGGCAAAAACGGTATCGGCAAAACGACACTGCTGGAAATCCTCGCGGGCAAGCAGGAGGCGGAAACCGGCACCGTAAATCGCCCGCGCGCCTGCATCATCGACTACATCGAACAGGAAAAAACGGACTACCTGGACATGAGCCTGTTTGAGTTTGTGGCCGAATCCAGAGCCGATCTCCTGGCCATGCGCGGTGATATTCAGCAGATCGAGCATTACCTGGAGGACAACCCGGGCGATGCCGATCAACTCGCCCGTCTGGGCGATCTGCAACATCGCTTCGAAACCGACGGTGGCTTCGATTTCGAAAACGAAATTGCCTC